>DAIQAW010000144.1:2670-3574 GCA_036781465.1 Candidatus Aquirickettsiella sp. | reverse complement strand
CTATTAAAATATTGCAGTTTATTTTGAATTAGTACACAAAGTTGACCTTCTGTATTTATTCCCTTAGCTATTCCTTCTATGACATTCGCTTGATTTTGGATTGTGATTAATTTGCCCTTTAAATTATCGAGTCTTTGCCAATCTTGCAAAAAATAACTTAAACCTTTAGCTTCGAATTCAACAAGTGTTCGAAGTAAATTTTTTAAAATGAGACACGCTAGTTGATTACGTCTAGGGGGTAAGTTTTGGAGAGAAAAAATACTTGTAATAGCCTGGTCTTTAGTAAAGTAATGAGAGGGTGGATTGTAAAGGTTTAAGCCAATTCCTATAACCAATTTATGAATTTTTTGCTTAAGGGTTCGCGATTCGATTAAAATCCCAGATAATTTTTTTCCTTCATAAACAATGTCATTAGGCCATTTGAGCCTTATTTTTTTTAATCCGTATTGTTCAAGGGCCTTAACAACAGCGATACCTACTGCTAAAGTTAATCCGCCTAATTTATTAAGCGGGTTGGAGATTTGCCATAATAGAGATAAAGCAATATCTTTTCCAAAGTTAGAATACCAGGTACGTTTAAATTGTCCTCGACCAGTCGTTTGCTGTTCTGCAAAAACTGCGTAATTACCAATATATTTTGTTTTATTTAGCAGATAATTATTGGTTGAGTCAATAAGTGTTAATACTTCTAGTTGAGAAAGTAACTGCTGTGTTTCACCTAATTCTTTATTTATCCAAGAAGCATTAAGTAACTCTAAACCGCCTGAGATACGATAATTATTATCGTTAATAACCTCTAAATTTATTGATAAATCTAATATTTGCTTTAATACTAGAGAAACCATCTTGTCGGAAACTCCTAGAAACTTACTTATTTCTTTGTCTGAATGGAATTCCCCATCGG
>DAIQAW010000144.1:0-2660 GCA_036781465.1 Candidatus Aquirickettsiella sp. | reverse complement strand
GCTAATAAATTTAAAATAGATTTTAACAAAATTGGAAATCTCAATAGGATAAAGTTTTTTTAGAATTTATCCAAAAATCTAAATTTTATCATTTTTATTGTTAATTGTTTATTCTTAAGTTAGGCAGTAACCTGATAATCTCTCCAAAATATTAAGCGGGGCTGATTTGGGATTCGCCATAGCTGTGGGCGGTAAATAAAAGGTTTGTTCAAGCAAATATTGCCCTGAGATGGCTGCATGTGATACTTGATCAGTAGAAACTATCCAGCTAGTACCTGGGGGAAAACTGATTTCTTTATATTTTACTTGTTTTTGATAATCCATGTCGAGTTTCATACTATCGTGAATTTTTAACATAATATGATCATAATGAGTACGGATGCTTTTAGTGATCCCTAACCAATACAAAAATTTAGCACTACCAGGGATAGGTTTATTAATTTTTGATAAAAAACGTTGAGCTACTTCTTCAAAGCTTTCTCCGATACGCCAAATTCGATGTTCGCCATAAGGATTGATATTACAAAATAAACGAATAATTCGATGTCCTTGGTTAGGATTTGCAGCAAAGGCATCTATATGTAAGCGGCGATCATCTTTTCGTGCAGAAGTCTTACGGTTTCTTATTTGTACTGGCCGATAACTAGTGCGACCTATGATAAGTGAATTGGTATATTGTGCAAATAAAGAGCTCATGAAACAGTTAGCTCGTTCGGAAAAACGCGCTAACATTGATTTTAAACATATTTGGTGCTTTTGATCCGCTTTAATACCTTTTAAATGATTTTTTTTTAAATTGAAACTAATATTTTTTGTTTTTTTGTTTATTAAATAAGGAATAAATAGCATCCGTTCGGAAGGGTCTATATTAAACGAAAGTTGCGGACAAAAAATAATTTTTCCAGACTCAAGATTAGAAATTGCATTTTCTTGTTCATGTTGTTTAAATTCTATATCCCAAGCAGCAGCTGTACAGATAGAGAAAATATCCATTTTGAATTAAATCCATTTTAAAAATTTTATTTTATAGTTTTTTTTGTTAACTTTCCAGAATGATCACTAAAAATAATAGTAATTTGATCAATTTTAAAATCCTAATTTATTTAATTATTTTTTAATGAATCTATAACTTAAAGCTTCCATTAAATGCGGAGTTTCTATTTTTTCACTTTCTGTTAAATCTGCGATGGTACGTGCTATACGCAAAATTCGATGATAAGCACGAGTTGAAAGTTGAAATTTTTCTAAGTAATTTTGTAAAATTTTTTGATTTTTATTAGATAAGATGCATGAAATCTCAAGGTTTTTACCGGATAAATTATGGTTAAGTTTTCCAAATTTGTTTAGTTGTAAAGTTTGGGCTTTCTTAACTCGATCTCGAACTGTTTTGCTATTTTCCTCCTTGCTTTGTTGAAAAAGATAAGTTTTTGGTAACGGATTTAGTTCAATGCAAACATCTATACGATCCAAAAAAGGTGCAGATAATTTTTTGCGATACCGCTGAATTTGTTGTGGCATACATATACATTGATTTACCTGACTACCAAAATGTCCACACGGACAAGGATTCATAGCTGCAACTAACTGGAAATTAGCGGGAAATTCAATTTGTTTGGCTGCGCGTGAGATAGTTATAGTCCCTGATTCTAAAGGTTCGCGCAACGCTTCTAATACTCGGCGATTAAATTCGGGTAATTCATCTAAGAATAAAATGCCATGATGGGCTAATGATATTTCTCCTGGCTGAGGGGGATTCCCCCCTCCAACCAATGCAATGCTTGAAGCAGTGTGATGTGGCCTACGAAAGGGTGGATATCTCCAAGTATTTAATTCCAGGGATTGGCCTCGGATAGAATGTATCGCAGCGAGCTCAAGAGCGTCTTCATCATTGAGTAGAGGTAATAAGCTTATTAAACGAGAAGCAAGCATTGTTTTTCCAATCCCCGGAGGACCGATCATTAATAAATTGTGTTTTCCTGCAGCGCAGATTTCTAAAGCTCGCTTTGCATGCGCCTGACCATGCACTTCAGCTAGATCAGGTAATTCACGCTGTTTAAGTTTAGGGAAGTCTGCATGGTAATGTGCTAAGGGTTTTCGTCCATGTAAATGCGAACAAACTTCTAAAATATTTTTAGCGGGTATAATGTTGGTTTTTTTGTTGAAGCTGGCTTCTTTAGCATTTTCGAAGGGTAATACAATAATATGGTTAGCTTTTTGTGCTGCTAAAGAAAAAGGTAAAATGCCGGATACGGGTCGAAGTTCGCCGAATAGTCCTAGTTCACCGATAAATTCATACTGTTCAAGCATACTGGGTATCTGATTAGAAGCAGCCAGAATACTTAATGCAATGGGTAAATCAAATCTGCCGCCTTGCTTGGGAAGATCAGCTGGGGCGAGATTTATAGTTATTCGCTGAACAGGAAATTGAAATTGCGCGTTAATTATAGCACTACGTACTCGGTCCCGAGTTCCTTTTACTGTCGTTTCAGGAAGTCCTACAATAGATACGCTAGGTAAACCATTTGATATATGGGATTCGACAGTAACAGGAAGCGCTTCAATACCAGCATTTGCACGAGTTTGTACAATAGCTATCGACATAACCAGCTCCTTCTGTATTTATTATTTTAATTTTCTGTTCAAATTTATACTATAAATTC
>DAIQAW010000143.1:0-3589 GCA_036781465.1 Candidatus Aquirickettsiella sp. | reverse complement strand
TTGCAGAAAAAGTTCAACTCAATGAATTAATCCTATCCAATAGGATCCCAGGACGAGGATTAGATTTAGAAAATATTCCTGATTATATCTATTTTTATGAGCAAGATCCGATAAAAACCTGTATTGCTTTATTAAAAGATTATTCTAAAGGTGAAGGTTGCTTGGGGATCATTTGCCGATTTTTTTCAGGGGCTTGGAAAAGAAATTATAAGGAGCCTGTTAATAAGTTTTTATCGATTTATAAAAAAAATGAGTTATCCGATAATATAACTATATGCGGTATTTATGTGATATTAAAAGATCAGGGTTTGATATTTAATTTTGATGCTGAAAATAAAAGTAGTTTAAGAAAAATATTGTTATTTTGCGCTAAGCTTAATAATGAAGAAGAGTCTTTGCTTCATTTAATAGTTAACTGCTCTTACACTTCTTTTTCTCCTCTAGATCAGGAGAGACAGTTTGGTTGTTGCTTTGGCGCATGAAAATTTCGTGTAGTTAATCCAACTGATCCAAAGGGTAACGCGCAATGGTTTTTATGTCCAAATTATCGCTTTGACCTAAATTTAAGCGACGATAGCCTAAATAAGCAATCATTGCCCCATTATCTGTGCAGAAACTGGGCCGTGGGTAGTAAAGTGTGAAGTCATGCTTAGCTGCCATGTTGGCGAGTTCTTTTCGGAGCCAGGTATTAGCAGCTACGCCACCTGCAACCACTAAACGACGCAGGCCTGTTTGCTTTAAAGCGCGCAAAGCTTTTATAGCTAAGGTATCCGCTACCGCAGCTTGAAATTCATGAGCAATATTTGCTTTAGTTTGTGATGTTTGATCACTATTTTTTAAGGTGGTATTTACAAAGGTTTTCAATCCACTAAAACTAAAATTGCAATCGGGCCTATTTACCATAGGCCGTGGAAAAGTGTATTGTGTAGCTTGGCCTTGCTTAGCTAATGTAGCAATAGCAGGGCCGCCTGGGTAATTTAAACCTAATAATTTAGCGGTTTTATCAAAAGCTTCGCCTACCGCATCATCTAGACTAACGCCTAGAATCTTGTAATCACCGATACCATTTACTTGTGCTAGCAGAGTATGACCGCCAGAAACTAATAGGGCAATAAATGGGAATTCTGGGGCATGTTCTTCTAGCATAGGCGCCAGCAAATGGGCTTCCATGTGATGTACACCTAGGGTGGGAATTCCGAGAGCCCAACCTAAACTACGTCCAAAAGCCGCACCGACCAATAGAGCTCCTGCTAAGCCAGGGCCTGCACAATAGGCAATGCCATCGATAGCTGAGAGCGTGAGATGGGCAATTGTCAAAGTTTCTTGTAGTAAGGGTAATATTTTAAGAATATGATCGCGTGAGGCGAGTTCTGGAACCACGCCGCCATACTGATTATGTAGTTCAATTTGGCTATATAACGAATGGGCAATGAGACCTTTTTGACCATGATAGAGGGCGATACCGGTTTCATCGCAGGAAGTTTCAATCCCTAATACACAATGTATGTTTTTTGGATGGATATCGGTTTGTTTTGAATAGAAACTTTGCATTTTTATGGATTGCTGGTTAGAATTAGCACCTATTTTAACTTTAATTGAGGAACTGCACTACATGCCCGGCGTAATACTTAAAACCAGCGAAACACTCGAGTCGGCTATTCGCCGTTATAAGCGTGCCTGTGAAAAATCAGGTATTTTCGCTGAAGTGCGTCGTCGTGAATACTACGAGAAACCCACTGAAGCACGTAAGCGTCGTTTTGCAGCAGCAGTTAAGCGTTGTCGCAAGCGCTTGATGCGTGATAACCCTTGCTTTATAGCTAAAACAAAGCGTAAGCATTAATATCAGCATGACTACCTCTCTCAAGCAGCAAATTCAGGATGATATGAAGACTGCTCTGCGAGCACACGATAAGCAGCGTTTAGGTGTGGTACGACTCATTTTAGCAGCGATTAAACAGGTTGAAGTAGATGAACGTATTGAACTAGATGATACGCGCATTACACAGATATTGAATAAAATGATCAAGCAACGTCGTGATTCTATTGTTCAGTATGATCAGGCTAAACGTGATGATTTAGCCGATCAAGAACGTTTAGAAGTCAAGATTATTCACACCTATCTACCAGAACCCTTAAGTGAAACAGATATTGACCGTATTGTATCTGAAGTTATTGCAAAAGTAGGTGCTACCTCAGTTAAGGAAATGGGAAAGGTCATGGCAGAGCTGAAAGACAGATTGCAAGGTCGTGCTGACATGACACAAATTAGCGCAAAAATTAAAGCACGGTTGACTTAAAAATTTGTTTATATCTTCTTGAGCCATAATACAGAAAAGATCCAAGTGCGAGGAGTACATAAATATGTCACTAGCACCCATCCCCCAGGAATTTATTAATGAGCTCCTAGCGCGCATAGATATTGTGCAGCTTATTGATGCACGCGTTCCATTGCGAAAAAAAGGTAAAAATTATATTGCCTGCTGTCCCTTTCACGCCGAAAAAACACCTTCCTTTACCGTTACGCCAGAAAAGCAATTTTATTATTGTTTTGGTTGCTCTGTAGGTGGGAATGCTTTCAGTTTTTTAATGGAATATGAAAAACTAAGTTTTGTTGAAGCAGTGAATTCATTAGCGGAGCAAATGGGCATGGAAGTTCCGCAGCATGCAAAACATCAAGAAATGTGTAAAGCTTCATCTAATCTTTATGGTTTGTTAGAAGAAGTGGCGCAATTTTATGCCAAAGAATTACGGCATAATACGCTCGCTATTAACTATCTAAAACAACGTGGACTATCGGGCGAGATAGCGAAAAAATTTAACTTAGGTTATGCCCCAGCGGCTTGGGATACCTTACTTAAAACTTTTAACGATACCAAAAATTTATTAGCAGCGGGCTTATTAATTAAAAAATCCGAAGGCCAAGGTTATTATGATCGTTTCCGGGATCGAATTTTGTTTCCGATACGTGATAGAAGAGGACGTGTCATTGGATTTGGCGGTCGAGTCTTGGCGCAACAGGAACCCAAGTATTTGAATTCGCCTGAAACTATACTTTTTCATAAAGGTAAAGAACTGTATGGTCTTTATGAAACATTTCAGGCAAATCGTCAGCTAGAACGCATCATAGTGGTTGAAGGTTATATGGATGTTTTAGCGTTGTTTCAAGCGGATCTTTCTTTTGCAGTCGCAACCTTGGGTACTGCAACCAGCCAGGATCAAATAAGTCGACTGATGAGTCATACACAGGAAATAATTTTTTGTTTTGATGGCGATATTGCCGGAAAAAAAGCGGCATGGCGTGTACTAGAGCAAAGCTTAGATTTATTAACAGATGGTTATATATTACGTTTCTTATTATTACCTAATGGCGAAGATCCAGACTCTTTGATACAAAAAAAAGGCCGTACCGAATTTATTGCCAGGTTGCAACAAGCACAGTCTTTAGGTGAATTTTTATTTGGTTATTTGTTAACACAAGTTAATATTAATCAATTAGAAGGTAAAGCACGCTTGGCGAAGCTAGCCGTCCCACTGATTGAAAAAGTAGCGGTGGGTATTATACAGCATAAATTATTTGAAAACTTGCACA
>DAIQAW010000142.1:0-3610 GCA_036781465.1 Candidatus Aquirickettsiella sp. | reverse complement strand
GAGAAAATGCTCAAAATATTAATAAAGCTTTTAAAAGCTTTATTTGCCGAAAACTTAAATATTACGTAATAATGGAACCATCTAATAAGAAGCAATGGTATTGCAAGAGGTCTTATGAAGAATAACGTCGATTTAACTCAACATACACCGATGATTCGTCAATATCTACAACTAAAAGCTCAGCATAAGGATAAATTATTATTTTATCGTATGGGTGATTTTTACGAATTGTTTTATGAAGACGCTATTAAAGCCGCAAAATTATTAAACATTACCTTAACTAAAAGAGGTCAATCAGCTAATCAAGACATCCCCATGGCAGGTGTACCCTTTCATAGCGTCGAAAGTTATTTAGCCAAACTGGTAAAACTCGGTGAATCGATTGCTATTTGCGAACAAATGGGGGATCCGAATCTATGTAAAGGTCCTATGGAAAGACAAGTAACACGGATCATTACGCCAGGAACACTTAGCGATGAAGCATTACTAGAAAATCATCAAAGTCTTTTATTAGCCTTGTATTGTCATAATGATCAATTTGGACTTTCTTATTTTGATATGGGAAGCGGTCAAATTCATATTTTACAGGTTATTGGGGAAGAAGCGCTTGCCAGTGAATTTGCACGACTCAACCCCAGTGAAATTTTAATCAGTGAAGAATATAAAGGTGAACAACTATTAGCTCCTTATAAAACAATTCGACGGCGTCCGCCCTGGGAATTTGATTTCAGTACCGCAACTCATTTATTAACGCAGCAATTTCAAACTCGTGATCTCAGTGGTTTTGGCTGTCAGGATTTACCCTTAGCGATACAAGCGACAGGTTGTTTATTAAATTATGTTAAAGACACGCAACGTGTTCAATTACAACATATTCAACCGCTTTGTATAGAAAGACGTGAAGAAAGTATTGTATTAGACGCCACAACCCGGCGTAATTTAGAGTTAACACTCAATTTACAAGGCGAAAAGAATAATACTTTAATGTCTATTTTAGATAACACGGCAACACCGATGGGAAGTCGCTTACTCAACCGATGGCTGCATCGACCTTTACGTAAAATAGCTAGCTTAGAAGCACGACA
Organism: Candidatus Aquirickettsiella sp.; assembly: GCA_036781465.1. GTDB lineage: Bacteria > Pseudomonadota > Gammaproteobacteria > Diplorickettsiales > Diplorickettsiaceae > Aquirickettsiella. The sequence goes on along the minus strand of DAIQAW010000142.1, from coordinate 2,525 downwards.
AATAGCCATTAAACAGTTGTTAGTTACACAATCCTTTATAAACTTACACTCTTTGTTAAAGTCATTAGGGGATCTCGAACGTATTGTTACACGCATTGGATTAAAATCGGCGAGACCGCGCGATTTAAGTCAATTACGTCTCGGCTTAGCAATTCTACCAACTATTCACAACAAACTTGACCCTTATTTAAACATTCAAACTGAAGATAAAAAATCAGCGTTACTTATTTCATTAAGTCAGCAGATAAAAAGTTTCCCACAATTATTTTGTTTACTGCAGCAAGCTATTGTCGAAAACCCTCCAGCCGTTATTCGTGAAGGAGGGATGATCGCTAAAGGCTATCATGCTGAACTTGATGAACTACAAAACCTAAGTGATCATGCTGGACAATATCTGCTTGACTTAGAAAAACGTGAACGAGAACTTACAGGCATTAGTACGCTAAAAGTTGGCTTCAATCGAGTGCATGGCTATCACATCGAAATAAGTCGCGGACAAACCAAACAGGTGCCCTCACACTATATTCGTCGACAAACGTTGACTAATGCAGAACGTTTTATTACTCCTGAATTAAAAGAATTCGAAGATAAAGCCTTAAGCGCCCGGTCTAAAGCCTTAAGCTTGGAAAAAAAACTTTATGATGAATTACTTGATAAATTAACCATTTATTTAACCGACTTACAAAAAACTGTCAATGCGATAGCCGAGTTAGATGTGCTAACCTGTTTTGCAGAACGTGCAACGACACTCAATTTAACCTGTCCTCAATTAACCAAAACTTCAGGTATCCATATAGAAGAGGGCCGACATTTAGTAATCGAACAAACTTTAGATACCCCTTTTATAGCAAACAATTGTCATTTGATTCCTGAAAAGCGTTTGTTAATTATCACTGGTCCGAACATGGGCGGAAAATCAACCTACATGCGTCAAACTGCTTTAATTTGTTTATTAGCCATGATAGGTTGTTTTGTTCCTGCAAAAAGCGCTACGATAGGTCCCATTGATCGCATTTTCACCCGGATCGGAGCAGCTGATGATCTTGCTAGTGGTCGTTCAACCTTTATGGTAGAAATGACAGAAACCGCCTCAATTTTACATAATGCAACTGAGCAAAGCTTAGTTATTATGGATGAAATTGGACGCGGTACCAGTACTTTTGATGGACTTGCTTTAGCTTTTTCTTGTGCAGAATATTTAGCAAAACAGATTAAAGCCTACACTTTATTCGCTACTCATTATTTTGAGTTGACTGACTTATCTGAACAAAACACAGTCATAAGCAACTGCCATGTCGACGCAAAAGAACATGCTGATAGCATCGTATTTCTATATACCATCAAGGACGGACCAGCGAATCAAAGTTATGGATTACAAGTAGCACAGTTAGCTGGCGTTCCTAAACCCGTTATTCAACGCGCTAAGGAAAAGCTGACTGAGCTTGAGGATAAATCTGCACACACTAGCCACAGCAAAATAAATCCTTCCTCTATTACACCAAAACTCTTTGTCAACCCTGGTATTATGGCCTTATTAGAACAAGTCGACCCCGATCAACTCGCTCCAAAAGAAGCACTTGAGATCATTTATCGATTAAAATCCTTGCAAGGAATTTCTGTATGAATAACCCAAATGACGAAAAATTTTCCCCTCAGAAAATTGAAGAAAAAATAACGGCTTCTGAGCATAAAGGTATTAACCCTGGTGATCATGAAGAGGTGGAAAGATTAGCTTACCGCCGCCGTGGAATTTACCTATTGCCAAACTTGTTTACCATCGCCGGTTTATTCGCGGGTTTTTATGCCATCGTCACTGCTATGGAAGGTTACTTTAATTATGCGGCGGTTGCTATTTTTGTGGCTATGATTATGGATTTTTTTGACGGTCGTGTTGCACGCCTAACCAATACGCAAAGTGCTTTTGGTGCAGAATTAGATAGTTTATCGGATATGGTTTCTTTTGGTGTTGCTCCGGCCTTAGTTATTTATAGTTGGTCTTTAGAAGGTCTGGGTAAATTAGGCTGGTTAGCAGCGTTCATATTTGCGGCAGCAGGCGCATTACGTCTAGCTCGTTTTAATACTCAAGTGTTGGTTGCTGATAAACGTTATTTTCAAGGATTACCTATTCCTGCAGCAGCAGGTGTTTTAGCCAGTATGGTATGGTTGTGCGTGGACTCAGAAATTCTTGGTAATATCGTTAGTATGATGACCGCAGTATTAGCGATCATCATTGCTATTTTAATGGTAAGCAATGTCCGTTATTACTCATTTAAAGAAATTGACCTCAAAGGCCGAGTCCCTTTTGTGGCTATTTTATTGGTAGTATTAGCTTTTGTTGGTATTTCGCTTGATCCACCTAAAATATTATTTTTGATCTTTTTTTGCTATGCCCTTTCTGGTCCTATTTTAACTTTGTATGCTCTGTATAAGCGACGTTCCTTAAAAAGGAAATAGTCTAAAAAATCCAAGTACAAATAGCTTTTAATAACTATCTGCCTAATCTTCTAGTCAACATAGAATTAATT
>DAIQAW010000141.1:0-3619 GCA_036781465.1 Candidatus Aquirickettsiella sp. | reverse complement strand
GCTTATTAATTTCTTAATATATTATGTGCAGGGTATCGTATTTTTAAAATAAAAAAAAGTATTTTATTTAAATAAGATTCACCTTCATGAAATACGCTAAAAATTTAAAAGTGATTTAAATCGCTTATCCGCTATCGCTAGATAAAGGCACAGTTTCTGTAAAAAAATTTAGTACAAGAATTTCAAAAAACAATAAGCGGAGTGTAGTTTGATTTGATTGGTGGAGCTAAGCGGGATCGAACCGCTGACCTCTTACATGCCATGCAAGCGCTCTCCCAGCTGAGCTATAGCCCCCAATGATAGGCATTTTATGCTGAATAAGAAAAAGCTGTCAAATTATTTTCAGCTTTTAAAAGCTAAATAGCGTCAATCCAGCAGAGTTTGCAAACGGGCTAAAACTTCTTTCTTACCGAGTAAATGCAATGTCGCATTCATAGGTGGCGATACATTTCCGCCCGTAATGGCCCAACGCAAAGGCTGTGCTACTTTGCCTAATTTTAAAGAAAGCGTTTCAGCGGTTTCGATTAATACTGTATGTATCGATTCCTCTGTCCAAACGCTAAGTGCTTGAAAACGATCTTGTAAAACTCTCAATACAGCCAGAACACCCTCGGAAATAGTCTGTTTATCCAAGCGAGGCGCTAAATAAAAATAAATACTTTTCTCAGTCATTTCAACTAATGTTTTTACGCGTTCACGTTGCAAAACCACCACATCAATTAAATCAGGTCCATTTTCGGTGTTAACCGCTAAGCGCTGGAATTCTTTAGCTAATAATAATGCAATTTGTTTTGCGTCATCAGTCTTTAAATAATGTTGATTTAACCAAATGAGTTTATCGGGATTAATTGCAGCGGGTGCTTTATTTAAATGATGCAAATCAAAAAGCTCAATCATTTCTGTGCGTGAGAAGATTTCTTGATCGCCATGCGACCAACCTAATTTAACCAAATAATTTAAGACCGCGTCCTTTAAATAACCTTCATCTCGGTATTGTAAAATATTAGCTGCGCCGGTTCGTTTCGAAAGTTTTTTACCATCACTACCCAAGATCATCGGTAAATGGGCATACACGGGTAAACTGGCACCTAAGGCTAATAATATATTGATTTGTCTTGGTGTATTATTCAAATGATCATCGCCACGTATCACATGCGTAATATTCATATCATTATCATCAACGACGACAGTAAAATTATAGGTTGGCGAACCATCGCTGCGTGCAATAATTAAATCATCTAATTCACTATTCTGAAAAATAACTTGGCCATAGACTTGATCATCAACAATGACTGCGCCGTTTAAAGGATTACAAAAGCGCACAACATAACTTTGATGAGGTAATATCGCCGATCGGTTCCGACAATAACCATCATAGCGCGGCTTTTGATGTTCGGCTAATTGCTTTTCGCGCAATTCAGCTAAGCGTTCTTTAGAACAATAACAACGGTAAGCCTTATTTTCTTTTAATAATTGTTCTAAGACTTCTTGGTAGCGGGCTAAACGGTGACTTTGAAAGATCGGTCCCTCGTCATAATCTAAACCTAACCATTCCAAGCCCTGTAAAATAACATCGGTCGCTGTCGCAGTCGATCGTTCGGTATCCGTATCTTCAATACGTAAAATAAATTGTCCTTGCTGTTTTTTTGCGTACAACCAGGAATATAATGCGGTGCGAACACCACCGATATGTAAATAACCCGTGGGGCTAGGCGCGAAACGAGTACGAACTTGCATAAATTACTCTTTATTTTTTATACTTACGGCAATTGGATTTTGGCAAGTGCCATAAAAGGATTGAACATTGAGCGGCAACACAGACCAAAATTCGAATACAAAGAGAGTATATATTAAATAGATTGAAATGGCTTAATATCTCCCTTACCACAACGAATAATTTCTGGGCTATGGGTGGATAAATCAATCACGGTGGTTGGTTCTAAGCCACAAAAACCTCCATCAATCACTAAATCGACGCGCTTACCTAAAATATCACTGAGCGCTTCGGGTTCGATTAAAGGTAAATCTGTATCGGGCAAAATCAAAGTCGTACTCACTAAGGGTTGATCGATCATTTCTAAGAGCGCATGGACAATTTTATTATCGGGAATTCTTATCCCGATGGTTTTACGTTTCGAATTAATTAAATAGCGTGGCACCTGTGAAGTAACAGGCAATAAAAAAGTATATGGACCCGGTGTATTAGCTTTTATTAGACGAAAAATAGGGTTTTCTAACTGAGCGAAGAGTGCCATTTCTGAAATATCACGACACAGTAAAGTCAAGCAATGCTGATTTTTTAGTTGACGTATTTGCCTGATCCTCTGTAAGCCTTTTTTATTACCTAATTGACAGCCTAAAGCATAAGCGGAGTCAGTCGGATAAACAATGACTCCTTCTTTCATTAACACATTCGCTGCCAACCGTATTAAATGCAGCTGGGGATTTTCTGGATGAATTTTGAGAAACTGGCTCACATTATTAATCCTTTCGTAATCAGTTCGCACCTTGACAGAAACCCAATAACTGGGGGTATACTAAGATTTATCGAATTTCTACTATCTGCATTTCATGCGCTTACTCTTTGATTTTCTACCCATAGTGGTCTTTTTTATTGCTTACAAGCTTTTCGGCATCTATGTAGCAACCGCAGCTGCTATTATTATTAGTTTGTTACAAGTAATCAGTTACTGGATTAAGCATCGTACTGTGCCTAGTATACAACTTATTAGCTTAGTCCTCATCCTATTCTTTGGAGGAGGCACTTTATTGCTGCATAATGAGTTATTTATTAAATGGAAACCCACTGCTCTTTATTGGTTACTCGCTTGCGGCGCATTAGTGACTCAATATTTTGGAAAAAAACCATTAATTCAGCATTTGCTAGAAACTAATATAGTCTTACCTGCTCATCTTTGGTCATCTTTAAATAGAAATTGGATTATATTTTTCACCTTAATGGGCAGTATTAATTTATGGGTCGCTTATACATTTGATACCAATACCTGGGTAAATTTTAAATTATTTGGCTTGTTGGGGATTACGTTTGTATTTATACTCGTGCAAGCCATTTATTTAGCGCGTTATATTCGATCCGATGAAAAAACATGAAAAATAATTCTACACACGATACTGCTGCAACGATTCAAAAAAAACTCTATCAGGCGCTCGCACCCACCTTTTTGGATGTCATTGACGAAGGTGATCAACATATCGGTCATGCCAACGCCGGCTCCGGTCATTTTGCTGTGAAAATCTCGTCGCCATTGTTTCAAAATAAACCCTTGGTTGAATGCCACCGACTTGTTTACGCTGCATTAGGTGATACGATGCACAAAGAAATTCATGCATTGCGCATCGAAATCATTCATTAATCGTCTAATATTATGACTTTATATTCTACCTATCCGTTAACTTTGAATTAACCGCTATACTATATAAAGTAATCGATTCATCCCCCCCATAATGCTCGAAAGGTTTCTTCTGATAAAAAAGGTTCTTTAATTTCTGATTCCTTTCATCAGCTTTTCAAATTAATGAATATAGAAACAATAGAGAAAAAGAATAAGCATTCTCAAATTGATCATGTAAATTTTACACCCAAATTGAAGAACTAATT
>DAIQAW010000140.1:0-3619 GCA_036781465.1 Candidatus Aquirickettsiella sp. | reverse complement strand
AATTTCCTTAAGAAGAAGCTGACTATTTTCACGATCTTTTTCATTTCCTTTACAAAACAATAAGGGAATTTTTTTACCTGGAGCTATATTCATTTCGCTACGTAGAGTACGAATTGTATAAACAATAGATTTTAGCCAAATTAAATCCTGTTCTGCGTTAGTATCTTTTTTATTTTTATCAAATAGGGGATAACTTTTTATCATCAAACTACATTCTGTTTCCCCAGCTAATGGCGCGATGGTTTGCCATATTTCTTCGGTAATAAAGGGCATTAAAGGATGTAACAATCGTAAACAGGTTTCTAAAACAAAAATTAAGCAGGTCAAGGTTTCTTGTCCTGTTAGTGAATTTGAATTAGCTAAAATAGGTTTAGCTAATTCAACATACCAATCACAATATTCATTCCAAATAAATTCATAAATCGTTTGCGCCATTAAATCAAATCGATAATCTTGAAAATGCTTATGCATATCAGCAATAGTGTTTTGCAATAAAGAATAAAAAGCACGGTTAATGGAGAGAGTTAGTGGGGGCAATGATTTAAAGCTTGTTTGATTAGACGTATATGTTAAAACAAAACGTGATGCATTCCAAAGCTTATTGCAAAAATTTCGGTAGCCTTCTGTTCGCTTCAAATCAAAACGTATATCGCGTGTAGGTGCGGCTAATGCACAAAAAGTAAATCGTAAAGCGTCAGTACCTAATGCAGAAATTCCTTGAGGAAATTGTTGTTTCGTAGCCTGTGCAATTTTTTTGGCCATTTGTGGTTGTAATAAACCTTGAGTACGTTTTGCTACTAAATCATCTAAGCTAATACCTAATATTACATCGAGAGGATCTAAAACATTACCTTTCGATTTCGACATTTTTTGGCCTTCATGATCTCGTATCAAACCGGTTACATAGACTTCTTTAAAGGGAACCTTGCCTGTAAAATGTAGTCCAAGCATTAGCATACGAGCTACCCAAAAAAAGATAATATCAAATCCGGTTACTAAAACATTAGTCGGATAAAAAAAGGCTAATTCTTTAGTAGTTTGTGGCCAGCCTAAAGTGACAAAAGGCCAAAGTGCTGATGAAAACCAAGTATCTAATACATCTTCATCTTGTTTAAGTATCACTTTAGGACCTAAAGAATATTGCTGGCGGATACTATTTTCATCTTCACCTATATAGAATTGGCCTTGTGCGTCATACCAGGCAGGAATTCGATGTCCCCACCAAAGCTGTCGGCTAATACACCAATCTTCAATATTTTCCAGCCATTGTAAACAAACCTTGCGCCAAGTTTCTGGAATAAAATCAAGTTGTCCTTGAGTAATGGCTAGCATAGCGGGTTTTGCTAAAGATTGCATCGACATAAACCATTGATCAGTAAGATACGGTTCTATCACTACGCCTGACCGATCCCCACGTGGAATTTTTACTAAATAAGTTTCTATTTTTTCTAATAATCCGAATTTTTCTAAATCATGAACGACTTTTTTTCGAGCAGTAAAGCGCTCTAAACCACGAAATTTTTCTGGAACCTGTTCATTAAGGTGTGCATTAGGCGTAAAAATATTAATGCTAGTTAAATGATGTCTTTGTGCTGTTGCATGATCATTAAAATCATGTGCGGGAGTGATTTTTACGCAACCACTACCAAAAGTGGGTTCTACTGATATGTCGGCAATTATTGGAATAACACGGTTAGTTAAAGGAAGTTTTATTTGTTTTCCAATATAAGCTTGATAACGTGGGTCATCAGGATGTACGGCTACAGCGACATCTCCAAATAAAGTTTCGGGTCTTGTCGTGGCGACTAATAAAAAATCATTGCTGTCCAGTAATGGATAACGCAGTGTCCATAAATGTCCTTGTTCTTCTTGGTTAATGACTTCCAGATCTGATACCGCCGTTAAAAGTTGAGGATCCCAATTAACTAAACGTTTACCACGATAAATTAAACCTTGTTTGTATAAATCAATGAATACTTTTTCTACAGCTGCAGAAAAATGTGTGTCGCGAGTAAATCGTTCTCGCGTCCAATCTATGGAGGCACCCATATAACGTAATTGTTCTGTTATCATGCCACCAGATTTCTTTTTCCATTCCCATATGGCTTCTACAAATACCTCACGGCCTAAGTCATGCCGAGATTTTCCTTGGACTAACAATTGACGTTCTACCACCATTTGGGTGGCAATGCCTGCATGATCGGTGCCGCCTTGCCATAAAACATTTTTCCCACACATACGTTGATATCGAATCAGTGCGTCCATCAATGTGACTTGAAACCCATGCCCCATATGCAAACTTCCTGTTACATTGGGAGGTGGAAGTACGATGCAATAGGGTTCACCTTGGCCAGTAGGTTGAAAATATGTATTCATTTCCCACTGTTTTCGCCAATGAGCTTCTATCTTTTTAGAGTCATAATTTTTATTAATCATATGCTTATATGATGCATGGTTAATTGACAATTCTGTGCTTTATAAAATTTATATTTCTGACGCGATTGATTTTTAATTTTTTTTTCTTCTGATACCACTTCAATAATACGCGAGAATTCAGGAAAGTAGGTTGGGACTTCATGACTAAGATTAACTAAAATCTCAGCATTAAGTTTACTGGGTTTTTTGGTAGCAATATTAACCGATAACATCGGGTCGGTGGTTGCATTAGCACCTAAGAAACTATGAGGAATAAAACTTATATCACGAAAGGTCCACAGTAAATCATCTAAACGTTGACCTTCCTCATCCGAGTTAACCTGGATATAAATTTTTTTTTGTAGAAGATAAATTTTATCAACTAAGCGGCAGATAAAACGATAAACATCTTCTTGCATAAGTGTATTTAATATATAAAAGTCAATGGTTGGATTTGGCATAATGATTTTATAGCGTAATGCTAGGATGGACAATCTTCGGAATGTCTATTTTCTGTTAGGATTTGTTTAGAATGTACAGGCTTAGTATTAGTTTTTTTTATTGCAGCTAACATTCCTGGGTCTCGTGCTTTTTCAGCAAGTTCATTAAATGGATGTATTTTCGCATATTCGATTACCTGATGAGCATAAGGTAATCCACTTGGTAGATTTTTGCTTTTGTATAACGAAAGTACACAAGACTGAATGTTAATGTTTGGGTTATTAGCAACAATAGATTGGCATTTTAAGCGTAATTTTTCTAAAATTTGTGTGGCAACAACTAGATTTTTACAAGGTCTAAACAAATCGGAAGCATGAGCGCCGATTTCTGGAAGCCATCGACTAGAAATTTGCATCAAGCCGATCTCTAGATTTTTTCCTTGTGCAATTTGAGTTTGCGTATATTGGATAGCAGCAGGAATCGTTTTAAAAGTCTTAGTATCATCATAAACGGTAACGGTTAATGGGTTATTTTTCGTTCCGGTTTGTATCATGGCATAGGGGATGGCATTGTCAGCATACAGACTGCAAGCTAAAACTAGTGTTACTAAATCCATGATGATGCCCCAATCAATACTAAATTATTTTCTTAAAAAGGAAATATACCTAGGCTTCCCTTCGCTTGGCAAGAGATTTAAGACAATGGAGAAATAATCAATAGCTTAAAAATCCAAATATAAGCTATTTGTAAAGTTTTTTACTAA
>DAIQAW010000139.1:0-3639 GCA_036781465.1 Candidatus Aquirickettsiella sp. | reverse complement strand
GAGCATATCTTTGGCAATAGAATTCTCCAATTCTTGTTGGATAGTACGTTTTAGAGGACGTGCACCATAAACAGGATCGTAACCCATTTTAGCAATATGATTAATCGCAGCTTCGCTAACTTCTAATTGTAAATCACGTTCACTGAGACGTTCGCGTAAATTTTCCAATTGAATTGAAGTAATTTTATGAATCTGTTTTTCAGACAACGCATGAAACACAACTACCTCATCAACACGATTAATAAATTCTGGTCGGAAATGTTGCGCAATAATATCCATAAGCGTACTTTTTAAAGCTTCATAATCTTTTTTTGACGTCAATTCTTGAATAATTTGCGAACCTAAATTTGATGTCATCACTATAACCGTGTTACGAAAGTCTACTGTGCGTCCTTGCCCATCTGTTAATCGACCATCATCTAATACTTGCAGTAGAATATTAAATACATCTGAATGTGCTTTTTCAATTTCGTCTAAAAGAACTACAGAATAAGGTTTCCGACGAACTGCTTCAGTAAGATAACCTCCTTCTTCATAACCTACATATCCTGGAGGAGCACCAATAAGACGCGCAACTGAATGTTTTTCCATAAATTCTGACATATCTAAACGCACCATAGCATCGTCAGAATCAAATAAAAATCCTGCTAATGCTTTGCAAACCTCTGTTTTACCAACACCCGTAGGCCCTGAAAAAATAAATGATCCTATTGGACGTTTAGGATCTGATAAACCCGCGCGTGAACGTCGAATAGCATTTGCCACAACAAAAATCGCTTCATCCTGGCCAATCACACGTCGATGTAACGCATCTTCCATATGTAATAATTTTTCTCGCTCACCTTCTAACATCTTAGCCACTGGGATGCCAGTCCATTGTGAAACAATTTCTGCAATTTCTTTTTCACTCACTTTATTGCGCACTAAATGAGGCTCTTTTTTGGCCATCTTCTGAGCTGCAATCAACTTTTTCTTTAAGGCGGGTATATAACCGTATTGTAATTCGGACATTCGATTTAGATCCCCTGAACGACGTGCTTTTTCTAACTCAAATTTTTCCTTTTCAAGCTCACTTTTAATTTTTTGCTCGCCTTGCAAGATCGCTTTTTCAGCCTTCCAAACCTCGTTAAGATCAGCATATTTTTTTGAAAGTTCAGTAATTTCTTTTTCTAAATTTTCCAATCTAATCTTGGAGGACTCATCGGTTTCTTTTTTTAAGGCTTCTCGTTCAATTTTTAACTGAATTAATCGTCTATCTAAGCGATCTAATTTTTCTGGCTTAGAATCAATTTCGATTCTAATTCGACTAGCCGCCTCATCAATAAGATCAATTGCTTTATCAGGCAAATTTCTATCAGAAATATAACGATGCGATAAAGTAGCTGCAGCAACAATAGCTGAATCCATAATCTCAACACCATGATGAACCTCATAACGTTGTTTTAAGCCACGTAAAATGGCTATAGTATCTTCAACACTAGGCTCATCTACTAAAATTTTTTGAAAACGGCGTTCTAATGCAGCATCTTTTTCAATATAATTCCGATATTCATTTAAAGTAGTTGCACCAATACAATGCAACTGACCTCTCGCTAAAGCAGGTTTAAGCATATTTCCTGCATCCATAGCGCCTTCTGCTTTTCCGGCACCTACCATGGTATGCAACTCATCAATAAATAAAATAATTTGTCCTTCTTGTTTTGCCAGCTCATTTAAAACGGCTTTTAATCGTTCTTCGAATTCTCCTCGATATTTAGCTCCAGCAATCAAAGAACCTATATCTAAAGCTAGTAAACGTTTGTTTCTTAATCCTTCTGGAACTTCGTGATTAACAATTCGCTGCGCAAGTCCTTCTACTACAGCGGTTTTACCGACACCAGGCTCACCAATAAGAACAGGATTATTTTTTGTGCGTCGTTGCAGCACTTGAATAGTTCGACGTATCACATCATCACGACCAATGACTGGATCGAGTTTTCCTTGAGATGCCTGTGCTGTTAAATCAATAGTGTATTTGTTCAAAGCACCACGACGACCTTCTGCTTCAGGATCATCCACTGCCTCTCCGCCTCTTACATCTTTTATTGCTTGTTCAAGCAAAGCTTTGTTAGCTCCTGATTTTCTTAATAATTCACCCAAAATATTTTTATCATCTATAGCTGCAAGTATAAATAATTCACTTGATAAATATTCATCATCTCGTTTCTGTGCAAGCTTATCGCATACATTCAGTAAGCGAATAAGATCTTTAGAAGGATAAATCTCTCCAGGAGTAGCAGTCTGAACTTTAGGTAAACGTCCAATTGCTTCATCCAAATCTTTAGTTAATTGATTTAAATTAACATTAGTTTTACTCAATAATGGTTTAACCGTACCATTTTCTTGTTGCAACAAAGCAGACATCAAATGGATGGGTTCTATAAAAGCATTATCCTGCCCAATAGCGAGAGATTGAGATTCTGCTAAGGCGTTTTGAAACTGACTGGTTAATTTATTAAGACTCATATTCCCCTCTAATTACCACTTATCAAGATTTATATCTTATAAATAGTTTAGTCTAATTAGAAAAAATCAAGTCGATTTAGCTAAAAAAATGCATAACAATCAATATTAGACATTTAAGTATAAATTTAGCTCGGTAAAATTAACTAGCCCTTGTATGGCAATAAGTTTTGAATTTTGTATTTTCAGCCAGAATATGTCCCGATTAGTAAAAAAGAGGTAAACTATGCGCATTTATACTCTTATTTCAAAAATTTAAATGAGAAATTCTATGACAGAAGAATTATTAGATGATCCAGCATGGCAACGCAAAACCATAGAAAAATTACTTTTTGATACCTTAAAAGAACAACGTCGGAAAAGACGCTGGAATATTTTCTTCAAATTCCTGTTTTTTATCATTCTTTTAGGTCTTCTGTTAGTTTTATGGCCAACAACAAGTAATCTACCTACTGCTTCAAAAGCAAAAGCTCATATTGGACTTGTTGATATTAGAGGCGTCATCGATGATAATTCAACCGCAAGTTCTGATAACGTAATTGAAGGATTGCAAAACGCTTTTGAAGATAAAAATACTCGTACAGTGATTTTGCGTATTAATAGTCCAGGCGGCAGTCCAGTTCAAGCAGCGCAAATCTACAATGAAATCCGCAATTTACGCCATCAATATCCTAAGACTAAATTGTATTCTGTATGTGATGATCTTTGTGCATCTGCAGCTTATTATATAGCCTCAGCTAGTGACGACATCTATGCTAATCCTGCCAGTTTAGTCGGTTCAATTGGTGTTTTAATGGATGGATTTGGTTTCGTTGATACTATGAAGAAAGTTGGTGTCCAACGTCGCCTATTAACTGCTGGAGACCATAAAGGTTTTTTAGATCCCTTTTCACCTGAAAAAATAGATGAAAAGCTCATTGCCGAACGTATGCTTGCAAATGTTCATCAACAATTCATTCGTGCCGTTAAACAGGGTCGCGGAAATCGTCTAAAAGATAATCCGGAGTTATTTTCTGGTTTAGCATGGACTGGAGAAGAAGCATTATCTTTAGGACTTATAGACGGTTTTGGAGACTTAAATAGCTTATCTCAAGATTTAATTAAAAATAAAAATATTGTCGATTACACCATCAAACC
>DAIQAW010000138.1:0-3642 GCA_036781465.1 Candidatus Aquirickettsiella sp. | reverse complement strand
CTCCTAGCATGATCGCTTCACATCTTTCCTCTTTGTTTGCTTCCCCAGAAAATAATATTAACGGAATATTTAATTTTCTCTTTTGCATTTTTGCTAATAATTGCAACCCATGGAGATTAGGCATAATTCTATCACTTAAAACAACAAAAAATTTGTCTGGATTTTGTTGTAAATAATTCCAAGCAAGTTGGCCATCTTTACAAGCTATGTAGGTATATTGAGCTTCATCTAAGTATTGAGTTAATACTTTCAGGCATAGCTCATCATCATCCACTAGTAATATCTGTTTCGGATTCGGAACTATTATCATTTGATTTTGCATCATATAATTTTAATAAGGTCTTAATATAGTTACGGCCTGAAATAGTCAAATCTTTTAAAATAATATATACATATCTAGGACCAAATAATAATAAAGCGATCAAAAAAATAATAAGGAACGATATTAGATTTAATCCATAAAACCTCATAAACACTCCGTGTTTAAAGTAAAATTAATTTATCGTAAATTAATCATCGCACCTAAAAATAGCCCCAAACCTCCTAAACCTATAATGTATAAATACCTAGTTGATAAATGTGTTATATCTTTAACACTTAAATTTAACAAAACCCAGACTATACAAGCAGTAGCTATACCTAAACCTATAAACCAAAAGGATTTTTTACGTGTTTGTTTTTTTTCTTTTTCTCTTGCACAATTAAGACATTCAGGTTTCTTTTTTAAATGACGTAACTCGAGCATTACCTGGTATATTAAATCTGGAATTTCAGGAACCTTTTCTGCCCAATAAGGGGCATATTCTCGAATTTTTCGTATAAAGGCCCGTGGTCCAACTTGTTTGCGTAACCAATGTTGTAAAAAAGGTTTGGCTGTATTCCATAAATCCAAATCTGGATACAATTGCCGCCCTAAACCTTCAACATTAAACAAGGTTTTTTGCAATAGTACCAATTGCGGCTGCACCTCCATATTAAATCTTCTAGCAGTCTGAAATAATCTTAAAAGTAATTGTCCAAAAGAAATTTCTTTTAATGGCCTTTCAAAAATTGGTTCACATACTGTGCGTATCGCTGCCTCAAATTCATTAATCCTAGTACTTTCTGCAACCCAACCTGATTCAACATGCAATTGAGCCACACGGCGGTAGTCTCTATTGAAAAATGCCAACAAATTTTCAGCGAGATAACGTTGGTCACCTGGGCTTAAACTTCCCATAATCCCGAAATCAACGCCCAAATACAGAGGATTTTCTTTATTTTTAGGTGAAACAAAAATATTCCCTGGGTGCATATCGGCATGAAAAAAGCAATCGCGAAACACTTGTGTAAAAAAAATTTCAACGCCTCGTTCTGCTAATCTCTTTAAATTAATTCCTTGTTTTTTTAAAGTAGAAATATCAGAAATTGAAATACCATATATACGCTCCATGACTAGAACTTTATGAGAAGTATACGGCCAAAATACTTCCGGAATGTAAAGTAAATCAGAATCAGAAAAGTTACGCCGTAATTGAGAGGCATTGGCACCTTCACGTAATAAATCTAATTCGTCTTTTAAGCAAGCTTCGAATTCTGCTACAATTTCACGAGGTCTAAACTGTTTGGCAGATCGCCAATAACGTAAAGACAAATTCGCTAAAGCATATAATAAATCAACATCTCGATTAATTTTTTTATAAATTCCTGGTCTTAACACTTTAACGACTACTTCTTGGCCCGAAGTCAACAACC
This sequence comes from Candidatus Aquirickettsiella sp., assembly GCA_036781465.1. Classification (GTDB taxonomy): domain Bacteria; phylum Pseudomonadota; class Gammaproteobacteria; order Diplorickettsiales; family Diplorickettsiaceae; genus Aquirickettsiella. The sequence goes on along the minus strand of DAIQAW010000138.1, from coordinate 1,908 downwards.
TAGCGGTATGAACCTGAGCAATGGAGGCCGATGCTAAAGGATTAATATCAAATTCAGAAAATACTTCAGTCATGGGTTTTCTAATGCAAGTTTCTACTATAGATTTTGCTTCTTCTCCAGAAAAAGGAGGAACACGATCCTGTAACTTTGCTAATTCATCAGCAATGTCAATTGGAATAAAATCACGACGAGTTGATAAAGTTTGACCAAATTTAACAAAAATTGGCCCTAAATCTTCTAATGCAAGACGAATTCTTTCTCCTCTAGGTATTTTTTTATTAAGCCTTCGATAAGGATTTAGATATCCAAAAAAACGTAAAGGTCTGAATATATCTAGAGAATAGATTAATTCATCTAAATGATAACGAAAAAGAATAAAACTGATCTGCATTAAACGCATTAGATGAGAAATAGCTTTCATCTATCTAATCCTTTTTGCAAGGAATTTAACCGCGCTTCTAATCGAGCGCAATCGTTGCGTAGATCATCTACATCGGAAAAAAAAAACTGTAATTCTTCGTCTGGGACTAACCAATTCATTTCTGTTTGGACATAATTTGTTACATTTTGACCAAGATTTTCTATATTTTGTCTAGCCCAAAGACTTATTGTTTTAAATAGTTGTATCAAAGGATACGCTATAGCATCACCTATTTTTTTTGATAATTGTTCTTCGTAATCTATCTCAAGAGTTGAAAAAAAATCTCTAAACCGTTTTCCAAACTCCATGTCACCCACAATCTGTAGAGGAATATCTGTATATGCTTTATCTTTCTTTATAAATGCCATGCGTAAAAAATCAAAAGTTGAACCGCGTAATATTAAATCAGCAGGTCCGTTATAATCTTTACTTAAATAAATTGAATCGGATTTAAAAAGCCAATAATAGACAATTGAACCCCATTCTATCTTTACTACCCTTCCAGATAATTGGCGTAAGTGCTTTTTAGATTCTGGGTCAAGGTTTAGATAACGATTAAGTATCGCTTCCTGAACCGATAGTATTATATTGGGGTTAATCAAAATTTCCACGCTCTATGTAATGCGACTATTCCACCGCTAAGATTATAGTATTCACATTCATCAAATCCTGTATCTAAGATGAGTGTCTGAAGTGTTTTTTGATCGGGATGACGGCGTATGGATTCAACTAAATAACGATAACTTGCTTCATCATTAGCAATCCATTCCCCTAATTTAGGTAAAAAATCGAAGGAATAACGATTATATAAGTTCTGTAAAAACCCTAATATAGGCTTAGAAAACTCTAAAACAAGTAAACGACCGCCTGGTTTCAAAACTTGATACATAGATTTTAGTGCAGCATGTTTATTCGTTACATTGCGTAATCCAAAAGCTATGCTCAAACAATCAAAGCTAGCCTCCGCAAAAGGTAAATATTCTGCATTGGCTTGGATGGAGTTTATTTCCAAAAATCCTGAATCCAATAGACGATCTCGTCCTATATTTAGCATAGCAGCATTAATATCTAACAAAATTGCTTTACCCTGCGGTCCTATTTGTTTAGCAAATGCTTTTACCAAATCACCAGTACCTCCTGCCACATCAAGTACACTATCTCCTTTACGAAGTTGGGATAATTCCACTGTAAATTTTTTCCATAGACGATGCATCCCAAAAGACATCAGATCATTCATAAGATCATATTTGCCTGCTACTGACTGAAAAACTTCAGCCACTCGGTTATTTTTTTCACTCACGGGAATACTTTGATAACCAAAATCTGTAATCAAGGTTTCATTCATTTTAATACTCGATGGAGAATCTGGCATAAGGATTATCCTTATTCTAGTTGTTCTATCTTAACTACCTAGCCGATTTTGAGCAAGAAAATGACTTATTTCAATAATTGAATAAATTCTTGAAACTTCAAATTGTAATTTAAAT
>DAIQAW010000137.1:0-3660 GCA_036781465.1 Candidatus Aquirickettsiella sp. | reverse complement strand
ATGATAGATAGTTTAAAATTTTATTTTGGAGGATAAGCAAAAGGTTTTCTGACTTAGATTAATTCAGCTTTCTTAGGATTCAAGCAAAGCGTTGGTACAGTAAAGAACGGTAAGATAGCCAACGAAATTAACAAATTCTCTTGCGTTATTTATCTAAGTATCGATAATACCGTTTAAAAGCTAATGCCTTCCAGTGGAATATGACCTGTAAAGATGATAGAACTTATTAATATCGCAAAAATTTATAATAGTTTAGTCACACCTGTCTATGCCCTACGCGACATCAACCTGACTATTCGTCCAGGAGAAATATTTGGTATTGTGGGTCAAAGTGGTGCCGGCAAAAGTACGTTAGTACGCTGTATCAATCTATTAGAACGTCCTAGCTTAGGACAAGTCTGGATAGCTGGGCAAGAAATAACCTCAATGAAAACCGCTGATTTGCGCTTAATACGACGTCAGATAGGCATGATATTTCAGCAATTTAATTTACTTGCCGCCAAAACAGTGTATGAAAATATTGCCTTACCATTAAAATTTGCACATTATTCACCATCAAAAATTCAAACTACGCTTGCTCCTTTGCTAAAACTTACCGGTTTAACTGATAAGCAACATGCGTATCCAGCACAACTCAGCGGTGGACAAAAACAGCGTGTTGCTATTGCTCGCGCACTTGCCAGCCAACCTAAAGTATTGCTTTGTGATGAAGCGACATCTGCGCTCGATCCACAAACGACACAAACGATTCTCCAATTATTAAAGGATATTAATCAGCGCTTAGGGATTACCGTCGTATTAATTACGCATCAAGTTGATGTTGTAAAAAGTATCTGTGACCGTGTTGCATTACTGGATCAAGGATCGATCCTAGAAGTCGCTGATGTCGTCAGCTTTTTTACGGCACCAAAAGCTGATTTAACCAAGAAATTTGTTAGTTTGTCGTTAAAACATGAACTACCCCTTTTATTACAAAAACGACTTAGCACACAAAAAAAACAGAATAGCCATGCAGTTCTTCGAATCATATTTAAGGGACAAGCTGCGACAGAACCTTTAATAGCCCATGTTATGCATGAAATGGGTATTCATCTGAATATTTTACAAGCCAATATTGAATGTCTTAAAGAAACAATTTTAGGTATCATGGTCGTCGAAGTCATCGGTGATCAAACACCCTTACCTCAAGGTATAGATTATTTAACTGATAAAGGACTTCAAGTAGAGATTATGGGCTATGTCGACGAATCTATTGTTTGAATTATTCCTATCCACCGGGGAAACACTCTATATGGTGTTCGCCTCAGGATTGCTCGCGATGCTATTGGGATTACCTTTAGGTGTGTTGTTATTTAGTACACGGCAAACCAATTTATTGCCGATGCCCTTACTTAATAAAAGTTTATCCTTAATGGTTAATATGGCACGTTCAATTCCTTTTATCATTTTAATGTTAGCCATCATTCCTATTACACGCTTGTTAGTCGGGACTTCAATTGGTACTAGCGCTGCTATCGTCCCGCTAAGCTTAGCAGCTATACCTTTCTTTGCGCGCATGATAGAAAATAATCTCAACCAGTTACCTTCGGGTTTAATTGAGACAGGTTTAGCGATGGGAGGTAGCACTTGGCAATTAATTCCTGCTATTTTATTGACAGAAGCCCTACCCGGTATGGTAGGTACACTAACGACCACGCTTATTACTTTAATTGGCTATTCTGCCATGGCAGGAGCCGTTGGTGGAGGAGGTCTAGGTGATTTAGCCATACGTTATGGTTATCAACGTTTTGATGCCAGCATCATGATCCTGACTATCATGATCCTCATCGTTTTAGTACAAGGCATACAGCATCTAGGAGATTATTGGGCAAAACGCTTAAATCATCATTAAAACCTATTGCTGAGCGGTTTGTGCTCAAAATGACAAGAATAGGCTGCACTTACAGTGCAGTGATGGTTAAAATTTTACGCATGTTTCGGATAGATTAATTATGTTAAAAAAAATTTCTCATTACATATTAAGCTGCCTATTACTACTAAGCAGTTTATCCAGCCTGAGCGCTTGCCATCATCGTGAAAATTCACATCAAATTCGTTTAGGTACGATTAGTGGACCAGAAACTGAACTCATGCAAGTCGCCAAACAAGTCGCGTTACGAGATTATGGCTTGCAAATAAAAATTATTGAATTCTCCGATTATTCACTTCCCAATCGAGCGTTAAACGACGGTAATCTCGATGCCAATCTATTTCAACATCAAGCTTTTTTAAACGACGAAATTCATAACCGAGCTTATGCATTGACTCCAATAGCCAAAGCGTTTATTTATCCTATGGCTATCTATTCAGTAAAGATTCAGCATTTAAATGAATTAAAACCGCATGCTATCGTGGCTATTCCTAATGATCCAAGCAATGAAGCACGCGCTTTATTATTGCTAAGCTCAGCTGGATTATTGACACTTGATACACACAAAAGTACATTCATGACGCCTAACGATATCCAACTCAATCCTAAACACTTAGTTATCAAAGAGCTAGATGCTGCGCAATTACCGCGTGTACTCGCTGATGTCGATTTGGCGGTTATTAATGCTAACTATGCTGTGCTAGCTCATCTTTATCCGCAACAAAATGCACTAATTAGTGAAAGTAAAACCTCTCCTTATGCTAATCTATTAGTGGTAAAACTAAGCGATAAAAATAATCCAAAGTTCATTAATCTAATTAAGGCCATACACTCCCCTGAAGTATTATCCGCCGCCGCTAGATTATTTCATGGTACAGCCGTTTCCGCTTGGAAGTAGTTACAAAAATCAACGTAATAAGAAAATAAATAATGGAAAAGCATATTAAAGCCATTTTAAGCGCACTTGGAGAAGATCCAGAGCGGGAAGGTTTAAAAAATACACCCTTACGCGTAGCCAAATCCTTACGTTATTTAACCAGTGGTTCGCGTGAATCTTTAGATGTCCTGCTAAATGGTGCTGTATTTCATTCGACAATGGAAGAAATGATCTTAGTCAAAGACATCGAATTATATTCCTTATGTGAACATCATTTATTGCCTTTTATTGGCGTCTGTCATATTGCCTATATTCCTAACGGAAAAATTATCGGTTTATCAAAAATATCACGTATTATTAATTTTTATGCACGACGTTTACAAATTCAAGAAAACTTAACCCGTCAAATCGCCGATACCTTGATGCAAGTATTAGATGCCAAAGGAGTGGCAATTATTATTGAAGCCAAACATTTGTGTATGATGATGCGCGGTGTTGAAAAACAAAAGGCGTCGATGAAAACTTCCGTGATGCTGGGTTTGTTCCGAGAAGATCTGCGCACGCGATCGGAGTTTTTAAGCTTGGTCGTTTAGGTTATTACGACACCATTTAATTTAAGTTTTAAAATTTAATTGCGAAAATATTTTAAATAGAAAAAACTTGGCGTGTGCGGTAAATACGGTGGATCAATCCAATAGGTATCATTAATTGAACGCAATATTTTTTGTCGATAGTTCAAATAATTAAATTTTGTACCAATCAAATAATAAAAAGTAGCCTGCTCATAATGCAAAGTATGCAAGGTCACTTGCTGAAAATAAGGCTTATAGTCATTATATACTAGTGGTGTGCGTGAAAAGATTAAAAAGTTTTT
>DAIQAW010000136.1:0-3665 GCA_036781465.1 Candidatus Aquirickettsiella sp. | reverse complement strand
GAACTTAACTGACCGTCTTCCATTTGTAAAATTCGATCTAATCGATTAGCGAGATTCTGATCATGTGTGACAATAACTAAGCTGGTATTAAATTCTTCATTAAGTTCAAGTAAGGTTTGATACACTTGTTCTGCAGTGTGGCTGTCAAGATTACCGGTGGGTTCATCCGCTAATATGCAAAGGGGGTTGTTTACCAAGGCTCTTACGATGGCAGTGCGTTGACGCTCTCCACCCGATAACTCACCTAGCTTATGATGTTGTCGATGTGTTAGACCGACTTTTTTTAATAAATTCAGTGCTTTTTTCTGCGCGAATACAGGCTTAATACCCGCTAGCAATAAAGGGATACATGTATTTTCTAATACGGTAAATTCTGGTAATAAATGATGAAATTGATAAATAAAACCAAGGTAACGATTACGCAGATGACTACGATGATTCTCGCTCAATTGATCTAAATTTTGTCCCGCCAGAAAAACTTTACCCGAACTAGGTTGATCCAATCCACCTAATAAATGTAATAAAGTACTTTTTCCTGCGCCTGAAGGACCAACGATTGCAATGCGTTCGCGAGCTTGCACAGAAAAGTTGATAGGTTTGAGTACTTCGACATACAAAGAACCATCGTGAAAGGTTTTGCTTAAATGAGTACAACTCAGTACAGGCCCATTTTGCTTAGAGGGAATGGCTAAATCGTTAATGGGTTTATTCATAACGTAACGCCTCTGCAGGAAGTGTACGTGCCGCTTTTAATGCGGGATAGATGGTGGCTAATAAACTCATACCTAAAGCGGCGATACAAATATGTATAATATCGGCTGTTTCAATCTTGGAAGGTAATTTATCTACAAAAAAGTAAACGTTAGACGCAAGAATTTGTACATGAAAGAGATGTTCGATAAAGCTTAATAGGTTGCTGACTTGGGAAGCTAATACAATTCCGCCAATTAAACCCAGAAATGTACCACTAAAACCTATCACGCAACCTTGTACCATAAAAATACTTAAAATCGTACCGGGAGTTGCGCCCAAAGTACGCAGAATCGCAATATCGGACTGCTTATCAGTAACAACCATCATTAATGATGAAACTAAATTAAACGCCGATATGGCAATTAATAAGAGTAAAATAAAAAACATCATTCTTTTTTCTAAAGAAATAGCATACATCAGGCTACCAAAGGTACTCGTCCAATCTTTTACCATATAAGTGGGAGGTAAAGTTTTAATAAGCGCATTCGAAACAGTCGGTGCCGCATACAGATCATTCAACTTTAAACGCAAGCCAGTGACACCTTGATCTAATTGAAACAATGTTTGCGCATCCTTTAGAGCGATGTAAGCCATGCTGCTTTCAAATCCGAAACTGCGTCCGACACGAAAAATTCCACTGACGGTAAAGGTTTTAAAACGAGGAATAATACCGACCGGTGTTAAGCTAACACTGGGTGTGATGACATTGACCTTATCACCAATTTGGATACCTAAACTTATAGCTAATTCTTCACCCAGCACAATGTTATAATGACCGGGTTCTAAATTGAAATCACCTTCCACTATTTTGTATGGCACTTCAGAAACATTTTTTTCTAATTCAGGTAACACACCGCTGATCATAATCGGATGTGGTTGTCCTTGATCGACTAACATCCCTTGTCCAGAGACATAGGGGGCGCTGGCGATAACGTCTGTTTGATGAGAAACTTTTTGTGCTAATGAATTAATTTGCGTTAATGGCTGTCCGTTCGTTCCCGTGATAGCAACTTGAGTTGCCATGTCAAAGATGCGGTCGCGGATCGCATTATCAAAACCATTCATCACCGATAAAACCGTGATGAGCACCATTACCCCAAGGGCGATACCAATCATCGAAGTCAAAGAAATAAAGGAAATGAAATGGTTACGTTTTTTTGCACGTGTATAACGCAAACCGATATATAAAGCGATGGGACGAAACACACTAAAACCCTGTTAATGTTGTTAAGATAATACACCACTCACTGGAAAGATTGCGAGTTTTTATGCCCAGAATAGGGGAGCTAGTGTTAATTTCCAGATGTCGTTTCTGTCGATTCCCCCATAGCCACGATGGCATGAAAACCACCATCGACATGAACAATTTCACCGGTAATACCCGAAGCCATATCAGAACATAGAAAAGCTGCGGTATTTCCGACTTGTTCGATAGTGGTATTTTGGCGTAAAGGCGTAACCGCTGAATTATAAGCTAAAATTTTTCGAAAACCGGAAATGCCTGAAGCCGCTAAGGTACGAATTGGCCCAGCCGATATGGCATTCACACGAATATGTTTTGGACCTAAACTATTCGCCAGATAGCGGACATTAGCCTCTAAACTGGCCTTGGCTAATCCCATAATATTATAGTTTTGCAAAGCTTTCTCGGATCCCAAATAACTGAGTGTCAGGATAGCGCCGCCATTGGCTTGATCTTTCATCATCGGAAATGCTGCTTTTGCTAAGGCAGCTAAACTATAGCTGCTGACATCATGTGCAATTCTAAAACCTTCGCGGTTAACATGTTCGAAATAATCACCTTGTAATTGGTCGGCAGGTGCATAAGCTACTGAATGAACTAAGATATCCAGACCATCCCAACTGACCTTTAGTTGTTTAAAAAGTTCAATAATATCTTCATCGCGGCTAACATCACAAGGAATGACAATGTCGGAATTAAAATCCCTATTTGCCATTTTAGTGACACGCTCCTTCAGTTTATCACCTTGATAAGCAAACGCGAGTTTTGCTCCTTCACGGTGCATGGCTTCAGCAATTCCGTAAGCAATCGATCGATCACTGGCTAAACCAACAATTAACGCACGTTTATTATCTAGCAGACCCATGATTTTCCTCTTTGCTTTTATTGCTAAAATTATTTAATAATTCACGAATTTTGGCTTTGATAAGCTCAATAGCAATCCGATTCTCGCCACCACGTGGTACAATGATATCAGCATAATGCTTAGAAGGCTCAATGAATTGGGAAAACATTGGCCGTACCGTTTGCTGATATTGTGTTAACACTGCTTCAATTTCCCTACCACGTTCAACAACATCACGTTTAATGCGGCGAATTAAACAAATATCTAATGGAGTATCCATATAGATGCGAATATCCATGAGTTCTCTTAAGTCAATTTCAGCAAACAGTAAAATGCCTTCTAAAACAATAATATTATGTGGGCCAAGGCGTCGCGTTTGTTGCTCACGAATATGCAAGGTGTGGTTATAAATAGGAATTTCTACTGATTCACCCACTTGTAGTTGCTTAAGATGCCCAATGAGCAAGCCATGATCGAAGGCATCCGGATGATCATAATTGTTTTCTATACGCTTTTCAAAAGCGATGCTACTGTTATCCTTATAGTAGGAATCTTCAGAAATGACAGCGACTTGTTCGGATCCCAGTTCTTTGACAATGGTGTGTGCCAATAAACTCTTACCTGAAGCAGAAGCTCCAGCAATACCGATAATGATACAGCGCTGCGTCATACAAGCCTTAGTATTCAATAAATGCTGGTAAGTTAGCAGTTTTTGATAAAAAGGTAAATGGCATTAAGCTTTGCATTGTAAAAAATTAATAAGCTCGTTATGACGAGTGAGCCATCCAGCTGGCCATTTAGAGGGAAATTTTGTATTTACATAGG
>DAIQAW010000135.1:0-3672 GCA_036781465.1 Candidatus Aquirickettsiella sp. | reverse complement strand
AAAACGTACAAAATCATTCCCTACAAAAGTTAAATCCAAAAAAAATATTTTCGGAGATGAAAAAATAAAATTAATTAATTTAAAAGATGACAATCAACAAAACTACCTATTACTTTTTGATCCGACTGAATTAACAATAGGATCAGAGGATCGACTATTTTTTAGTCGACCAGGATTGCAAAATAAACGTATTAAACAATTTATACGTGGAGAGATACGTCAATCTGATTATCTTGATTTGCATCAAATGACGGTAGAGAAGGCGCGAAGTGCGGTGCTTAATTTTTTGTTACGAAGTCGAGAACATAATTATAGTTGTGTGAGAATAATTCATGGAAAAGGAAAACTTTTGCAAGGGGCCAAACTGAAGAATTATGTCAATTGTTGGTTGATGCAAATTCCTTGGATGTTAGCATTTTCTTCTGCTCAACCACGAGATGGTGGCGCAGGAGCATTGTATGTCCTGTTGCGCCGAATTCGTCACGTAAAATGAATAAATATACTCGCAGTAACACAGGCAAAAATTCAATGTACAGAGTATTTTTATTTTGCGGTTAGTTTGGCATAACTTGCCACTAACCATTTTGTACCCGCTTGATTAAATTTTATTTGTAAACGTGTATGTTCACCACGCCCTTCGGCATCAATCAATGTTCCTTCACCAAACGCTGGGTGTGTGACAGTCTGCCCAATGCGTAATCCAGTATCACCTATCATCGCATCACGAATGGAATTTTTTGACGGTTCTAATGCTTGCATAGGTCTGATAACAGAGGTCCGCAAACGAACTTCTTCTAATAACTGTTTGGGAATTTCGGAAATGAATCGAGAGGGTCGATGATGGCTTTCGGTTCCATGTAAACGTCTGACTTCAGCATAACTCAGAAATAACTTGCGCATTGCACGTGTCATGCCTACATAACAGAGTCGGCGTTCTTCTTCTAAGCGACCAGGTTCTTCATGGGACATATGATGTGGAAACAATCCTTCTTCCATTCCACATAAAAAAACCCACGGAAATTCCAAACCTTTAGCAGAATGTAATGTCATTAATTGTACACATTCTTGCTGGTCATTGGCTTGATGCTCACCTGCTTCCAATGCAACATGCGCAAGAAAAGTAGATAAAATAGAAACACTACTATCTTCAGGGACAAATTGCCTAGTGGCGTTGATTAACTCTTCAAGATTTTCAATGCGTGCTTGACCACGTTCACCTTTTTCTTTTTTATAATGACTAAATAAACCACTACTATATAGAACTTGTCCGGTTTGTTCTGCGAGTGTTAAGTTTTTAGTGTCCTCATCTATTTTGTCAATCAATTGGATGAAAAGCGTTAATGCATTGGTTGCACGTGCGGATAAGATTTGTGTAGCTAATAAATATTGAGCGGCTTGCCATAAAGAAATGGCTTGAGAGCGTGCTTCCATACGTAAGGTTTGTAGAGTTTGATCGCCAATACCGCGCGTTGGAGTATTGACTATACGTTCGAAAGCCGGGTCATCATTTCGATTTGCAATTAAACGTAAATACGCTAAAGCATCTTTGATTTCAGCACGTTCGAAAAAGCGTAATCCCCCGTAGATACGATAAGGAATTTGAGCAGAAATTAAGGTCTCTTCCAGTACGCGTGATTGTGCATTGGACCGATACAAAATAGCAATTTCATTCGCTTTTACTTCTTTCTTTAATCCTTGCTTTATTTGATTAACGATAAAACGCGCTTCATCTAAATCGTTGAAAGCTCCATAGAGTGATATAAGATCACCTTGAGAACCACTGCTCCACAGTTTTTTACCCAAACGACCGTCATTGTGCGTTATTAAGGCGTTGGAAGCAGCTAAAATAACTCCAGTTGAACGATAATTTTGTTCGAGACGTATCATCTGATTTTCTGGAAAATCACGCGTAAAATCTTGAATATTTTTTACACGGGCTCCACGCCATCCATAAATAGATTGATCATCATCACCGACTATCATTAAATAGTTTTTTCCGCTACTTAATAATTTTAACCAAGCGTATTGAATAATGTTAGTGTCTTGAAACTCATCAACCAAAATATGTTGGAAACGCTCTTGATAATGACGTAAAATATCTGGATTTTTAATAAAAAGCTCATAACTTCGCAAAAGAAGTTCCGCAAAATCAATAACTCCATTTTGAGTGCAAATCTCTTCATAAGATTGATAGATACGTACTAAGGTTTTGGTATAAGGATCATTGGCATTAGCCACTTGATTTGGCCTGATGCCTTCATCTTTTTGTTGATTAATAAACCACTGTATTTTTTTGGGGACCCATTGTGCTTCATCAAGATTTAGACTCACTAAAATTCTTTTAATGATGCGGTATTGATCATCGCTATCTAATATTTGAAAGGCTTGTGGTAAACCAGCAGCTTCCCAGTGTTGGCGTAATAGTCGATGAGCTAAACCATGAAACGTACCTACCCACATCAGTTGCATTGGGATATCAAGCAAACTTTCTAGGCGTTGACGCATTTCTCCTGCTGCTTTATTAGTAAAAGTAACAGCGAGAATATTATGCGGAGATATATTTTCTACATCGATTAACCAAGCAATACGATTGACTAAGACACGCGTTTTTCCGCTACCGGCCCCGGCTAATACTAATAAATGTGTTTGCGGAGCGGAAACGACTTGCTGTTGCGCTTCATTTAACGATTCTAACAGTGAATGGTTAGGATTAGACATAGACAGCGATTGTAACGAAATTTTGATCGCCTTGCATGATTATTTTTTAGCTTAAAAAAATGATGTGCGGTGCGGTTGATTATACCAGCAGGTTAAAAAAACTTATTTTTTGAGGAATTGGATTAAACCTTGGATGAGTATTTTGATGAAATCCCTTATGAATGTTTTAATTACAGTAATTAACTGATGGCCTAGTGATGGATGTGGATGTGGATGTGGTTGACCTATGGGAGGTATTTTTTCTGTAGAGGGCGTTTCTATGTCTTGATCAATTAAACGGTTTAAACCATCCGTTAATAAATTATAATACCGAAGTCTATCGTCCCAACCATTGTAACCGCCATTAATGCGCTTGGTAATGGCCCGTAGATCCCCTGCATCTGCTAAGGGATTTAATCCATTTTGCTGCCAATATTCACAAGCAATATGGCAAGCAATGATAGGATCAGCAGCTATTTCAGGGTTATGGACTAAATCTAAATTAATTAGCTCACTGTATTTTTGGTAATTGTAGCGCCCTGTTAAATGAAAGATACCTCTGCCTCGAAATCGATAACCATCACCAACTTGCGTATTTCCTAACCGCTTTCCGATAGAAGTACCAGGTTCATATTTATTAAAATAGCTTTTATTCCCCAATTCGTAAAACCATTTAAATCCACCCGTTTCATGGGCAGCTTGTGCAATAAAAGCCGCTATCCGTTTTGCAGTGGTAATTTGATAATCTGGGAAATAGGTATGAAAGCCTTCTACCAGTTTTTCGAGCAAACTTGATTCGACCTTGGGAAAAGTTTCTGTCATCAGGGGGGTCAGTATCCCTCTTAATTGATCGTTTGACAAATTCATCAATTTCATCCCTTTTACTAACTTTAGTTACTATCAATATAGTTGACAGATTTAAATTAGACCAATTGTTCATTTTATGCCCATTTAACGGTTAATAAAAATAACTTA
>DAIQAW010000134.1:0-3677 GCA_036781465.1 Candidatus Aquirickettsiella sp. | reverse complement strand
ACAGTAATGTAGTAGACTTTTTGAATATTCATAATTAATATTCATTATATATTGTCCATTCCATTCAGTAGTAGCAGAACAAGCACCTTGATGAAAAACCGCTTTTAACTTAGAAAAAATTTTATTTTGTTTAATTTTCTCTAAAAATTCATTTTGATCTATATAATCAGCAATTGAGCAATCCACTATATTTCTGAACTTAACTCCATCTGTTAGATCGTCAACAACAATAATTGGCATGCCCGGATAAACTTTATTAAGTTGTTTGACTAAATTGCTACCAATAAAACCTGCCCCTCCTGTAACAATTATCATAAAGACTCCTTTTCTTGTTCTTGAATTTTGGAAATAATAGCGCTTGTAGAACATCCATTAACATAATCTACTAATCTAATCTGACCACCATATTCATGTATTGCTTTTGCTTCTGAAAGATCATCCACTTGGTAATCAGACGCTTTCACCCAAACATCTGGAAGTAGCAACTTGATTAGGCGTTCTGGGGTTGTTTCACTAAATGGCACCACCCAATCTACTACATTCAATCCTGCTAATACTGCCATACGATTAGCTAATTTATTTATAGGCCTTCCTGATCCTTTTAATTTTGATACTGAATCATCGTCATTAACGGCAACGATTAATCGATCACCTAATCGTTTCGCTTGTTCTAAGTAAGCGACATGACCCGCATGTAAAATATCGAAACATCCTCCCGTCATCACAATTTGTTCTTTATGTGTCTTCGCATCTGCAACTGCAATTTGGAGCTCGTCTTCTGTCAAAACACCACGGTGAAATGAGAACTGCTGAATTTGTATCGCTCGTCTTAGCTCTGATGGACTGACTGTAGCCGCTCCTAATTTTCCAACGACAATGCTTGCAGCAATATTCGCAAGTTGTGCTGACTGAACTAAATCAGCTTGAGCTACATAGGTTAACGCTAAACAAGCAATTGCTGTATCACCCGCACCCGTAACATCATAGACTTGCTTAGCATAAGCCGGAAAATAAACTTCCGGCTGCTCTTGTTGAATTAATGTCATTCCTTGTTCGCCTCTTGTCACAAGTACAGCTTGAAAATTATGCGTTTTTAAAAGCTGCATACCTTTTTGCAACAAAGCTTGTTCGTTATTACATCTTCCTACTACCGCCTCAAATTCCCTTCGATTAGGTGTCAGCGCAGTAGCGCCTTGGTAAATATTAAAATCATTACTCTTAGGATCAATAAAAATAGGTTTATCTGCTTTTCGTGCCATTTGAATGAAATCCTGAGCCTCAACCAAACATCCTTTACCATAATCAGAGAGTATCACTACATCGCAATGTCCGATTTTTTGCTCAAACAATTGTTTTAGTTTGGTATGCTCAAATTGATAAGGCGCCTTTTCAAAATCGAGTCGTATTAATTGCTGATGTAAACTAAGTATACGAAGCTTCGTCACCGTAGGTGATTGTGGTATTTTGTGTAAATAACAATTGACTCCTGCATGACTTAATTTTTTCTCAAGTATCTCTCCCGCTTCATCATCTCCACATACACTAAGTAAATCGACCTGTGCGCCTAGCGCAGCGATATTTAAAGCGACATTACCCGCACCACCTGGGCGTTCATCAAGATTTTTTATATGCACTATCGGGACAGGTGCTTCTGGAGAAATTCTGGATGTATCGCCAGACCAATAACGATCCAACATCACATCACCTACAATTAAAACCCGGATAGATTGAAATGAAGGAACTTGTATTTTCATTAAACCTCTTGTCAAATCTTCTTACATTTTTTAATTTTTAAATAATCAGTCACTATCGGTGCAAAAGAGCATGCTACATATATGGTTTTTTCACAGGTATTCGTTTAAAACTTAAACAAATACCTGTCTTCAAATAGATCTCTCAAAAAAGCATATAGAGGCGGCCGCTTAGTTTATGCGATAATACTAGCTAGAGTCCATTTTTACACATTTTTTCCTTTATAAAGGTACCCTCGCTATGAGTGATGCAAGTAATGCTCGAGAAAAAGCCCTTAAAATGGCAATAAGCCAAATTAAAAAACAACATGGAGAGGGCGCTGTAATGCGTCTGGGCGATTCTAGTCAAGTCCCTGTAGACGTAGTTTCTACGGGTTCTTTAAGCTTAGATATTGCCTTAGGGATAGGTGGATTACCACGTGGACGTATCATCGAAATCTATGGGCCCGAATCTTCTGGTAAAACGACACTTACCTTACAAACTATCGCTGAATGTCAAAAAATAGGGGGGGTCGCGGCATTTGTTGATGCAGAACACGCACTGGACCCCATATATGCCACTAAATTAGGGGTAAAAACAGCCGATCTTCTAGTTTCTCAGCCTGATACAGGAGAACAAGCATTAGAAATTGTTGATATGTTAGTCCGTTCTAATGCGGTCGATATTATTGTAGTTGACTCTGTCGCCGCACTGACACCTCGCGCCGAAATTGAAGGGGAAATGGGTGATTCGCATATGGGTTTACAAGCTCGTTTAATGTCACAAGCTTTACGTAAACTCGCAGGAAATATTAAGCGCTCAAATACGCTAGTTATCTTCATTAACCAAATCCGCATGAAAATTGGGGTTATGTTTGGTAATCCTGAAACAACAACCGGTGGCAATGCGCTAAAGTTTTATGCGTCGGTACGTCTTGATATCCGGCGCACCGGTTCCATCAAAAAAGGTGATGAGATCATTGGAAATGAAACTCGAGTCAAAGTGGTAAAAAATAAAGTTGCTCCTCCATTTAAGCAAGCAGAGTTTGAAATTCTCTATAATCAAGGAATTTGCCATATGGGAGAAATTGTAGACCTAGGTGTAACTCATGGCTTAATCGATAAGGCAGGGGCCTGGTATAGCTATCAAGGTGAACGTATTGGTCAAGGAAAAGATAATGTAAAACAATTTTTGAAAGATCGTACTGAAATTTGTCAAAAACTGGAGACGGAAATTCGAAAAAATTTACTTAACAAGCCATCTAAAAATAGTCAACTCGAAGTACCAGAATTGGAGACCGAAGTTATTGAATAAATTTCAGCGAGATGCTATCTATAATCTACAGATTAACGTTTTAGAAGCTGACAAAAACATCTACCAAATTGCTTTGAACCATTTAGCGAGACGAGAGCATACTCGCTTTACGCTTCGAAAAAAATTGATGCAAAAAGGATTTTTGCATCAATCGGTGGAAACTGTTTTAGATATTTTAATTCAACAAGGATTTTTAAACGAACAACGTTTTTGCGAAGCTTTTATACAAAAACGTATAAGACAAGGCTACGGACCAATACGAATCAGTGCCGAATGCCATGAATATGGTATAAAAAATGATATTATTCTTTCTCAACTTCCCCAAGACGAAGAATTTTGGTTAGCTGCTATTCAGAAGGTATTACAAAAAAAGTTCCGACCTAGTCATCAACCAAAAGAACAGTTACGTCAAATTCGCTACCTACAATATCGCGGATTTAAACTTGACCAGATAAAAATCATCACAAAAAATTTATCTTCATTCATCAAAAAAACTTAATTTGATTTTTTAAAAAATAGGTGTAAATCACCTCTAGGAATATATGATGACTGCCCTACCAAAATTTAATGAAATTAATCTAGACAATATAATCAAAGAATTAGACGCATTACTTATCAATAATCGATCCGAG
>DAIQAW010000133.1:0-3685 GCA_036781465.1 Candidatus Aquirickettsiella sp. | reverse complement strand
AAATAAATTTGTCCGATTATCGCCTTTAAATAATTCTCGCGCTGCCGAATCAGATCGATAAAAATAGAAAGTTCTTTCGCCTTTATTATCAATACGAATTAAATACAAACCCGGTAATTTATTATTAATACGACGAATTAAATCAGTTTTAAGCCCTTCAGTTTGCCAATCCAATAACATCTGATCACTATAAGCATCCTGTCCCAAGGCGGTTACATAATGAATATCTAAAGCTTGGTTTTGTAATAATCTGCGCAAATAAATCGCAAAATTTAAAGTATCTCCTGCAAATGCAAGAGAAAGTGAGGTAGGTGTTTGATGGGATAATTCCAGCATTGCTTCACCAATCACGCCAATTTGCTTAATTTTATTCATAAACAACTTTAATTAAATTGTGACTTAGAGAGGTTATCTTTGCTAACATTGCTTGATAAAAAAGAGGAGCGTATTATGAATTATAATTTTATGGGACATCGATGCTTACTTTAATTGATATTCTAGGTCAAAATCGTATTATACCCATTATTGTAATCGATAAAGTAGAACATGCAATTCCTTTAGCTGAAATACTGCTAAAATCAGAATTTAAGGTTTTAGAAATTACCTTACGCACGCCTTGCGCCTTAGCCGCTATCGAGAAAATAAATACTACCTTCCCAGAAGCTATCGTTGGAGCAGGTACTATTATCAAGACCCAACAATTTTCCCAGATAAAATCAGTTGGGGCAAAATTTGCGGTTAGTCCTGGTTTAAATAAGAATTTAGTACTGGAAGCTGAAAAACATAATATCCTTTATATGCCAGGTATTGCTACAGTAAGCGAGGCATTGTTCGCTCATCAGCTTAGGCTAAAACATCTTAAATTTTATCCTGCTGAAACTCTAGGCGGCATTAAAGCATTACGAGCTATTGCAGAAATTTTACCTTTACATTTTTGTCCAACCGGCGGTCTGCATGCTGAAAATTTTCTAAGTTATCTTAATTTGGCTTATGTTTCTTGTGTGGGTGGAACTTGGATAGCTCCGCGTAAGCTGATTGCCAAAGGTTCATTTGACGAAATAGCTAGTTTAGCTAATCAAGCTAAGAAAATTCTAACAACAATTTCTGTTTGAGAAAAGAAAAACTCAATTACTATTGATTAATCATTCAGGTCTACTAAACTTTTCTTAAATTTCTTAGGAAATAGCTTGTTTAATGGATATAATGGATATAATGGATATTAAACAATTTAGCGCAGTAAAAACTCAGTTTGCAAAACTTCTCAGATACTGTGTTTATTTTCACCTGCTTATTTTTCCAAATTTTGCATTAGCGGATACCGTTAGCTCACTATCTCCAGGACAAGTACGGCAACAATTACAAAATACAGTCAATATCCAACAAGCAATCAGTGCAAATGGACCTATTGTCTCACCTATTGTAGCGGTTCCTATTCGTCCCGCTATTTCGGTACCGCCCAGTATGCGCAAACCTTTTGTGCTACGTTCTGTATGCATTTCTGGTTCGACTGTTTACTCACAAGCAAGTCTACAAGCTTTTTTCCGACCTTATTTCAATAAAAGAATCAGCTATCAAGAATTAGAAAAGATAAATCAGCAAATTACATTAAAATACTTAAAAGATGGTTATATTTTGACTCGAGCTACTATACCAGTACAAAACTTATCCTCCGGATATGTTCATATAGAAATTTTAGAAGCTTATGTGGTTCGGGTTAATGTTATCGGAAAAACCCATGGCTTGGAAAACTATCTGGATAATTATGCTCAGCAATTAAAAAAATCGCGTCCATTACGATTAAAAGTTTTACAACATTATATTCTATTATTAAATCGACTACCTGGGGTCTCAGCGAGTTTGAAAAAAAGTCCGGGGTTAAGTAATTCGGGTGCGCAAACCCTTGCCTTTGTCATTAAACAACGTCGTTTCGTTCCTAACGCTTTATTAAACAATAATCAAAATCGTTACTTAGGGGGTCAAAATCTATTTTTAACCGCGAATATGTATTCATTATTCCAAGGGGGCGATTCAACCATTGTCACGGCAGCCACTGCGCCGTTTGATCCAAAAGTTTTACAGTACTATTATATATTGCATAACTTTCCTATTGGAGTAAATGGCAACCATCTCGATATTTATGCAGACTACACACAGATCAAACCGAATATCAACCTTCCACCTTTTACTGTTGCGGGTAAAGCAGGAGATTTAGGTGCATATTTTTACCATCCATTTATTTTACAAACCAATGATAAATTAGATGGTCGTTTAGCATTTGGCTATTATCGAAGCAAAACTTCTTCGTATACCGGCGTAGTGGACAGTCCCGATGCTATCGTAAGACTCCCTTCATTACGTGCCAAAGTTATTTATGAACGTACTCGAACTCGATATTTTGATAGAATGGAAGCTGAATTAAGTCAAGGTATCCACATATTTGGTGCAAATACTGCACCGCCACCACCTCCAGGTATTCCTAATCCTTATGTTGGTTATACAAAATTTTATTATTATGTCACGCATATACAAAAGCTAACTAAATCCTTTTCGGTTCTAATAGACTCTATGGGGCAGTATGCTTTTAATCCGTTAGCCCCTGCGGAAAAAATTCCTTATGGTGGCGGCCTACCTTACGGGCAGGCTTATGATCCTGGTGAAATTATTGGCGATCAAGGACTCATGGGTGGCTTAGAATTACGTTACAATACTTTTCCAAAATCATTCAACGCTATTCAGTATTTTACACGTTATGATATTGGAAAAGTATGGAACAAAAACGTTGCTCCTACTTTCTTTTTAAACAATATTTATAGCGATGCTTCTTTATCCACAGGCTTAAGATTGCTGTTAAGTAAAGACTTTCAACTACAACTGAGCGTTGCAAGGCCGATGACCAACCCTGTGCAATCACAAGTACAAAGTGGCCACAATGGAAAAAGTTTACGTTTCTTCTTTACGTTCAGTTATACGCCATTCTAATGAATAAAACGACACGAGCTTATGTTAAGCATAATAAGTTATTTTGTTATACATAAAACTCGTGACGAAGAATTTTTTTATTCCTAAAGTCCAAGAATTCCTACTCGTGGTATTGATGTAGGTAGAGCAGGCAGAGTTATACCTCCTAAAACGGGGAATCCTCCTCCTTGCACAGGAACACCGAATACGGTTCCCCTCGGACCTTCGAACCCAATAATTTGACCATTTCTTTCCAGAACTTGCACTCCTTGTGTTCCTAATATTCCAGCAGCAGCTAAATCTGCTACATCTCGAGAGGAAAGCGCTCTTGCAACAACACCTTCCTGCCCAAGTACGTTTGCAGCTAAGGTGACACCTTGACCACTTAATAAATCGCTTAAATTTAAACCTCCACCAGGTAAACCCGGAGCTCCTGCAACTCCAGTAGCCCCACTAGCTCCAAGACCACCCATACCGCCACCACTACCGCCGCCACAACCCGTCATTAAAACAGAAGTAGCTAAAACCCCTGCAATTAAGTATGCTGTTGTTTCTGATTTCTTCATATGAAAAACTCCCTTTAATAGCTCTTAAAGAATAAAATAATGCACTTTATCCTAGAAGTTAAAGCAAATAGTGTCAAATTAGACTAATAAAGTAAATTTTTTAGGCAAAATAATCAAAATTAATTTGTTTTTAAATAAAATTTGCGTTTTTGTAAAATTCA
>DAIQAW010000132.1:0-3755 GCA_036781465.1 Candidatus Aquirickettsiella sp. | reverse complement strand
ATACCGTACTGCGACCGGTATTCGATCGAGTGTAAGCGCCAACAGTGTTCCTTGAAAGCTTGCTGCTAGAAATGTAAAAATTGTTTGAGCAATAATAGCCGCAAAAAAAGAACCTTGCGTAATCATCATATACAGCGGATAACTGAAACACATCAATCCAGTGGCACCTACCAACATGATAAATTTTCGTCCAAGTTTATCAGAAAGCCAACCAAAAAAAATATCCAGAAAAATAAGTAAAATCAATATTATTATATTCAGCGCATGAGCATGAATTCTCGAATGACCTAAAACATCCGTGAAATAAACAGGCATAAAAATAAAAACTAAATAAGTTATTAAAGCTGACAATAAATAAAGTCCCATGAGTTGACCAATCAAAAACTTATGTATTAAAAAAATAGTTTTTAATGGAAATTTTTCTACTAAGCATTGATGGCGTAAATGCTGAAAAGCTTGCGTTTCTGGGGTTTGTGTTCTTATATAATACGCGATTAAGCCACTAATAGCCGCTAACCAAAAAGGTAAACGCCATGCAAAACTATAAAGTAAAGATCCTTGAAAACATACGAATAAAATAAAAACAACAAAAGATCCGAATAACAAACCAATCACTGAGCTCGCCCAAATTAATGATGAATAAAAACCGGTTTTATTTGAGGATATCGACTCTACGATAAAGCAAGCAGAACCAAACGCTTCACCTCCTACTGCGATACCTTGCAGAAATCGAAAAAAAAGTAATAAAAATGCTGCGCTTATTCCGATCGCTGTATAGTCGGGAAGCATACCTATTCCACACGTAGCGATTGCCATTAATAAAACGCTTAAACTCAAGGCTTTTTTTCTACCTTGTGTATCCCCTAGATAACCAAACAGGGCTGCACCTAAAGGACGCGCAAAATAACCGATTGCAAAAACACTATAACTCAGCAACAAACCCATGCTAGGTATAGCATGAAAAAAAATTTGTGCGAAAACCCCTGCTAAATAGGCATAGAGACTAAAATCATACCATTCTAGAATAGTTCCAATACAAGCTGAAAAAAAAATTTTCTTTTGATCCTTGGTCAGCATTTTTTCCTTAGAAGTTTATTGAGTTTGATACCAATCAATAAATTTATTCAAAGCTTGTTGACGAAAAGAAAAACGAAAAAAATCATCTGAATAGCGCAATTGCGCTAAGGTTTTATCTGAACCTACTGGTTTGAAAATGGCTGTAAATGGAAGCGTAGGATGAGAGGATAAATCTTCTGGCACAACGATCGTGCCATGACAAATACCCTCAAATAATTGTGTATGCAATCCATCGGTGTAGGCTAACTGTAAAATAAACGATGCACGATTATCATCTTCTACCAATTTGAATAAACCTTTAAAGCCTAATCCTTGAAAAACAAATTTCGATAAAGTACCAGGAAATTGATTATATGCAGCAAAAAATAAACCGCCGTCATCAAGCAATAAAGGTCGTTTTACCACATTAAATGCTTTTTTAACCTTATCTGTCACCACTATTTTTTGATCTAAACTCTGAATCTCATCAATATCGATAGCATATTGCTCAACATGGAAAGAAGGAGCGACTTTATCAAAAAAATCTCTCACTTCTTCAAATTTACCGGCATTATTGGTGACATAATAAATTTTTTTGTTCAATTTCTTTTCCAAAGTTATTTTAAATATACTCAAAGCAATGGGATTTTTGACAAGGCGCCGTGAAGATGAGCAACCGGAGTGTATTCAAAATACATGAGAATTGCGAATTGAGCAGCAACACAGTCAAAAATTCAAGTGCGAAGAGTATACAGCGATTCAACCACACGATCGGCATTATCTGCAACAAATCCAGTAAAATAATCATGCCATCGACTGGTTTCTCCCGCCTTTTTTGGATAACGCCATACAAATTCGATAAATCGATCCGATAAATCTATCACACCATCAGCAAGTTTTACAGGTTTAATAGCAGGCTGCGTTGAACTTTGTTCTATACCTTTATTAACACCGCCTTTTATCAAACCACCTTTTTTGTTCAAAGAAATATTTAAAGTAGAACTCAAAAATTGATTAAATTTTTTTAACTGACTAAAACATTTTGATAAATGTATACTCCAAGCAAAATGATTAACTTGACGACCCATGAC
The DNA here is from genome assembly GCA_036781465.1 of Candidatus Aquirickettsiella sp. Classification (GTDB taxonomy): domain Bacteria; phylum Pseudomonadota; class Gammaproteobacteria; order Diplorickettsiales; family Diplorickettsiaceae; genus Aquirickettsiella. Next base: position 1,608 of record DAIQAW010000132.1, on the reverse strand, counting down.
CAACACCCAGGCTAATAATTCATTGTGACTTTTTACTATTGCATATTCTTTTATAGTAGGTAATGGCCAGTGTCTAGACTGAAGGTAATTCAAAATATAGCTCGATAGTTCAAAAGCTGCCATCTCATCGTGTTGTAAAGTACGATGACGCAGAAATTTTAATTGTTCAGTGTCCAAAGCTTGGCTAAAACCAGCATAGTGATCTACGATAGTTAATATTTGCGGTGCTAACGCTTCGCGGCGAAAATCTGCAACCACTATTTGCGGTGATGCATCAATGGCTAAGGTCTCAGAACTTATTTCTTCTGATAACCATCTAAAATTATTTTGTTTTTCAGCTAAGTAATCTTGACCGCGCACTTTATAACCGAGATAAGAAAATAAATGAGACAGTGTATCCATGCCTGTATGAGGACCCGGTAAATCGATAAGCGCAAAATGATCTAAAATTAATTCTTCCTGAAAATGCTTCTTGATATGATTTTGAATAGCAGATAACTCATCCAAGTGAATACTATAATTTTGCCATAATTGACTGAAAACGTAGTCTTTAACGCGATTTAGCATAGACACCTTCTTAACAAACTCGCAAATTTAATCCCAAATACTATATACTAATACCCATGTATAAAATTTCAGTCTATATTCCTAGTGATTATCTTGAACCCGTCAAACTTGCGATGTTTGATCAAGGTGGCGGCCGAATAGGAAATTATGACCATTGCGCTTGGCAAGTACTAGGACAAGGTCAATTTCGTCCTTTACTACAGTCTAACCCCTTTAAAGGTCAAAACGGAAATATAGAAGTGCTAGACGAATATTTAGTCGAAATGATTTGTGATGAAAAACATATTAAGTCGGTCATAGCCGCTTTAAAAAAATCACATCCATATGAAGAGCCTGCTTACTCAATAGTCCGATTAGAAGATTTTTATGAGGAAACAAAAACTGATGTCTAAGGTACTTCGTATTTTTATTACTTTTATTGGTGCTGTCCTATTATTAGGACTAGTTTCTTTAATAGGTCTAGTAGTCTTTGTAAATCCTAATGATCTTAAACCTCAGATTAGTCAAGCCGTTACTAAATTTACCGGACGTCAGTTACAATTAGGCGGTGACATTCAATGGTCTATTTTCCCATGGTTAGGATTACAATTAAATGATGTCAAATTAACTAATAGTCCTAACTTTGGTAATAATCCCTTTGCAAAAATTAAAAAATTGGACATTCAAGTTCGTTTATATCCTTTATTGCATAAACAATTAGAAATTGGTAAGTTACAAGTTTATGGTCTAACACTTTATCTAATAAAGAATGCCGAAGGCCAGGTCAATTGGGGAGGGTCACTTAACTCCTCCCCAACAACTTCCCAAAGCTCAGAAAGTAATTTTAGTGAGAGTTTAAAACCATTAGGGTTCATCGTAACCGGTTTAGACATTCGAGACGGACATATTATTTATGCTGATCAACAAAAAAATAAACATTTTGAAATAACTCAACTCCAACTTAAAAGTGCTAATCTGGCTATTAATAAAAGTTCACCTTTTGATATTCAGTTTAATTTAAATTCGAGCTCCCCTACGATTAATGCTGCCGTAAAGTTACGC
>DAIQAW010000131.1:0-3761 GCA_036781465.1 Candidatus Aquirickettsiella sp. | reverse complement strand
GCACAAGATCTTTATGTAAACGCATTAAAAATCAGAATCAAATAGCCCATTAAAACATCAGGGAGCTATTTTCTTAGCTGAGTGGCTAAAATTATGTTATTGAGAATAGCTTAACGTTTTTAATTAGCAAATCATTCAACAAAGATTTTGAATAATGCGGTGTGTCGGTTCAGCGCGATTTAAAGTATAAAAATGAAATTCTTTGACGCCGTTTTGCAATAAACTACGGCAAAGTTTGCTGACAAATTCAATGCCAATTTCTTGTAAGGAAATGGGGTCATCGCTATAAGTTTTAAGATGTTTATGTAACCATAAAGGAATTTCCGCGCCGCAAGCAGTCGAAAATCGCATGAGTTTTTGATAATTCATAATTGGTGTAATGCCGGGAATGATCGGAATACGGATAGAAGATTTATCACAAGCTTCTATAAAACGAAAATAAGCATCACTATTAAAAAAAAATTGGGTAATAGCACTATTGGCGCCTGCTTCAATTTTTCGTTTAAAATTTTCGATGTCCATCGCTGGACTCGTGGCACGTGGATGAAATTCAGGATAGGCAGCAACAATAATATGAAAGTAATGACCCGTCATTTTGCGGATGGCGGCAATTAATTCAGTTGCATAATTAAATTCAATTTCTATGGGTATAGCATCACTAGGTAAATCACCTTGGATTACCAATAATTGTTTAATACCTAATTTTTTATACTCATTAAGTAGCTCTCGCAAACGTTGACTGGTCATATTCACACAGGAAATATGGGGAGTGGCAGCAATGCCATGGGCGACGAATTGTCGCACGACATCCAATGATTTTTGTTGCAAGGATCCACCTGCACCAAAAGTCACAGAAAAATATTTAGGTTTAAGTTGACATAATGCCTGCCGTGTCTGCTCCAGATCATCGGCAGCTTTTTTGGTTTTTGGAGGAAAAACCTCAAAACTAAAATTAAATTTTGGAAAAAATGACATGTGAGGACTCCTTCCTCGCTAAGGGTTGGGCAACCAGAGATGTCTCTTCACGGAGTAATTTGGCAGCGCTTACCATATTGTGTAATGCCGCGCTGACTTCGGGCCAGTTACGGGTTTTTAAGCCGCAATCTGGATTCACCCAGAGACGCTCAATAGGAATATAACGTAATGCGTGTTGGAGTTGTTCGATCATTTCCTCTTGTGAAGGGATACGCGGTGAGTGGATGTCATAGATACCCGGCCCGATTTCATTTGGATAGGAAAAATTTTCAAACGCTTGTAATAGTTCCATTTTTGAACGCGAACTTTCCAGTGTGATGACATCTGCATCGAGTGCGGCAATGGCGGCAATTACATCATTAAACTCGGAATAGCACATATGGGTATGAATTTGTGTGCTATCTTTGACAGCACAGGAAGCGATGCGGAATGAAAACACCGCCCAATCTAAATAATTCTGCCAATCCTCTCGACGTAAGGGTAAGGTTTCGCGAAAAGCAGGTTCATCAATTTGAATAATATTAATGCCGGCTTTTTCTAGATCAAGCACTTCATCACGTAATGCTAAAGCAATTTGTAAGGCGGTGGCTTGATGCGCTTGATCATCACGGACAAAAGACCAAGCTAATATCGTCACAGGACCGGTTAACATGCCTTTGACTGGGCGCTTACTTAGGCTTTGGCTATAAGCAGACCATTCTACTGTCATTGCCTTAGGGCGGCTAATATCTCCATAAATAATAGGTGGTTTAACACACCGTGATCCATAGCTTTGTACCCAGCCATTTTTAGTAAAGGCAAAACCATTTAACAGTTCGCCGAAATACTCAACCATATCATTACGTTCGGCTTCACCATGGACTAAGACATCTAAATCTAGCGCTTCTTGCTGGACTATGACATCGGCGATGTGCTGTTTTATTTTTTGTTGATAGATATCATGGGTAATTTTTCCAGATTTATATTCTTGACGAATTTTTCGGATATCAGCGGTTTGTGGGAAAGAACCAATAGTAGTGGTGGGTAATAGTGGCAATTGTAACGATGATTTTTGTTGTTTAGCACGTGAAATATAATCGCTATTGCGTTTGGCAAAATCATGGGTGATGGAATGCATACGATTTTGCACCACTTGGTTATGGATACGAGGTGAAGTTTTACGTGTTTGTAAAGCGACTTGATTCTCATCTAATAAATTCTTAATGGTTGATTCATTAGAATTCAAGGCGCGTGATAATAACGAAATTTCTGTTAATTTTTGTTTAGCAAAAGCGAGCCAAGTTTTTATTTCTGGATCTAATTTAGTTTCATTATCTAAATCAACCGGAGTGTGAAGTAATGAACAACTACTGCTCAGCCATAATTGATCACCATAAATTTCACGGATAGGGCGTAATGTGGTTAATATTTTATTTAAATCGGCGCGCCAAATATTACGACCATTGATAAAACCTAAGGATAGAATTTTATCCTTGGGAAAATGCTCTAGACAATTGGCTAATTGTTCAGGGGCAGCGCAACAATCGATATGTAAACCATCAATCGGTAACTGTTTGATAATCGATAATTTATCGCTGATGGCGCCAAAATAAGTGGCTAATAAACAGTTTATAGGATTAAAATTTAATTGTGGGTAACTGTTGAGATAGGCATGTTGCCAAGCGGGAGGTAAATCTAATACTAAAATAGGTTCATCAAGTTGGATCCATTCAATCTTTCTAGCATTAAATTTTGCAAAAATTTGATTATAAACCGGCAATAAATTTTCTAATAAACTGAGTTTATCAAATTCAGTTTGCTTAGTTTTTCCTAACCAAAGATAACTTAAGGGACCGAGTAAAACGGGTTTTACTCGATACCCTTTGGCGAGTGCGCGATCGATAGCACTGAATAAATAATCTGTACTTAATTGAAAATTTTGCTTTGCATTAAATTCAGGAACGATATAGTGGTAGTTGGTATTAAACCATTTTGTCATTTCACAGGCGGTAGTTTCCTGTACATCCGGAGCTTGACCACGCGCCATACAAAATAGTGTATTGAGATCGATTTTTTTATTTTCAATTTTAAAACGTTCTGGAATAACGCCGAATAGAGCGCTGTGATCTAATACATGATCATACCAAGAAAAATCACCCACAGTAATAAAATCAAGTCCGGCATCGGCTTGCATTTGCCAATTGGTATCTTCAATGTGCTGACCTATCTGTTGTAATTCCGCGAATGATAATTCTTTGCGCCAGTAGCTTTCCACGGCTTTTTTCATTTCTCGATTAGCACCAATTCGCGGTAAGCCAAGTACATGGGATGGATTCATACGAATAGACATAACATTTTCCCTAAAAAATTTAAAAAACCCAAAAATTATTTTATAAAAAGCCTGTGGTAATGTAGAGATGCAAACTCTAATGCATTAAAACAGGCTACCTAGGCGACAAAAACAGTAGAATAAAAGCAGGACTTGCGAGGAGTGCTGAAGATACGCAATCTTTAAAGTAACAACAATAATCATCCATGACAATTCACTCTGAGTGGGTCTTCGACTAAAAATAAGTAGTGAAAAAAAACCACCTGGCTAAAGCTGCGGTGGTTTTTATGACGCTTTAGCTAGACTTAATATAGCGCCAGCAAGCTGTAACTCAAATCGGCGCTTATCACTAGTGAAAAATTATAAATGGAAAATTAAACATATGCAATATGTCTATTTGATATTAACTATATTAGGAAAAATAGCAGATTTTTTTATTATTTCTTAAATTAAAAATTTTTATATCGCATCGTTGTAG
>DAIQAW010000130.1:0-3783 GCA_036781465.1 Candidatus Aquirickettsiella sp. | reverse complement strand
TTATCTATTTTTATAACCATGGAAATGGATACTCATTATATGGGAAAATGAGTTTTGATTTTCATATTAATCTGTTATTTTTTGATCCAGCCAGCTCAAATTGGTATGTAGTTGATTATGATATCGAAAAAATCTTAATAGGTTTTAAGCTGGATCAACCACTGTTATATTCTAAATTTTTACAACTTGCTTTTTCTACAAACCCAGCAAAAGAGCAAATTAAAATTGCCATCGAAGAAGATAATTACTTTCCTTTGCAAAGCTTTCAGCAAATAATGGTTTTTACTTTACAAGAGTATAAAGAGCTTTGTCTGGAAAATCCTAATTTAATCCATGAACTTCGTTTTTTCTCCCTTGCACCTAAAACACCAGAAAAAAATTTTTTATGGAAACTTTATATGGATTCCAATATTAGTTTCAATAATCTTTATGAACTCACCTTGTTTCTAGAAAAAAGAAATGCTTCCATTAACCTATTACGAGCTAACTATCAGAATAAAATCTTTCATGAAATTTTCAGAGAAGGGTTTTCCAATACAAAATGCCGTTTAAATAAACAGAAACTGCTTTTTCTTAAAAATTTTCTTTTCGACTCTTCAACTAACTCACTTGAGATTAAACAAGAAGAAGCCATTAATGACAAGAAATTATCGAATGCCCAATCAACTTTTTTTAAATCTCCACCAAAAGAAGACACTCAAATTACAGAAAAAAATTTAGATTTAAATAGCGGTGTTTTCACTACCTAGATCAATTCAATACAATGTAAAAAGGCAATTCTCTTAAAAAACCTAAGATAAAATCTAAGCCAACCAATCTCTAGCCGTTAAAAAATTTTCGGTTAATTCTGCTTCTTTAGAACAGGTCTGCGGTTGCCAATTATATTTCCAGTTCGCTTGTGGGGGCAATGAGGTCAATATTGATTCTACACGCCCACCACTTTGTAAACCAAATAAAGTCCCTCGATCATAAATCAAATTAAATTCTACATAGCGACTACGTCGATACGCTTGAAATTGACGTTCGCGCTCGCCATAAGCAGTATCTTTACGCAGTTTCACTATCGGAAGATAGGCTAATAAAAAATGATCGCCGACACTTTTAATAAATTCAAAACATTGCTTAAAGTCCCATTGATTGAGATCATCAAAAAATAATCCTCCTATACCGCGTGGCTCTTGTCGATGCTTTAAATAAAAATAGTCATCACAATTTTTTTTGTATTGCGGATAAAGTTCTAAACCAAAGGGATCACAGCTTTGTTTAGCGATAAGATGCCAATGGCGACAATCTTCTAAAAAGGGATAATATGGTGTTAAATCAAAGCCGCCACCAAACCACCATTGTGCGGCTTGCTGCTCAGTGCCGGAAACCACTATAAAACGCAAATTCATATGTACGGTGGGCACATAAGGATTGCGTGGATGGAGAACTAAAGAAATTCCAGTTGCTTGAAATGCGGCAGCTGTTAGAGCAGGATGACGTTGGCTGGCACTAGGAGGTAAAGCCTCACCAAAGATGTGCGAAAAATTAACTGCACCGCGCTCGATCACTGCCCCCTCACTCAAAACACAGGTTTTTCCGCCGCCACCTTCGTTACGTACCCAATCATCAATCAAAAATTTTTCTTGTTGCTCTTCATTTTCTAAACTCAAACAAATTTTAGTTTGCAATGCGAGTAAATAATCTTTAATTGTCGGAATAATTACGTCATAATTCATAATAAAGTTTTCTACTTAAAATTAAAATCATCAATAAAACTTGGAGCACTACATGCCTTGGATTAAAGCATTGCATATTATCGCCATGGTTGCTTGGTTTGCTGGTTTATTTTATTTACCACGCTTGTTTGTTTACCATGCTGATGCCAAAGATAGAATCAGTATTGAACGCTTTAAGATCATGGAACATCGTCTTTACTACTATATTATGGTCCCCTCGGCTTTATTAACCCTTTTATTTGGATTAATTTTATTTAGCTATTCCGGCAACTATTATGCTGGAGCGACTTGGATGCAACTAAAATTAGCTTTAGTAGCTATACTAATCCTATTTCACCTCTATTGTGGGAAATGCTTACGCGATTTTAAGCTTGAGAATAACCAACATTCCAGCCTTTTTTATCGTTGGCTAAATGAGTTCCCAACCTTATTGCTTATTGCTATCGTCATTGTCGCTGAGGTACGCCCTTTTAGTTTATAATTCTACCATCTCAAAATCTTCTTTCATCGCACCACATTCAGGACAACGCCAGGTTAGAGGTACATCCTCCCAATGGGTTCCAGGTGGGATACCATCTTCTTCCCAGCCTTTCTCCTCATCGTAAACATAACCACAAAGTAAACACATATATTTTCTAAAAACTTTCGCGTCTGCTATCATTTTCTCACTCTTTGTGAATTAACTCATTAAAATTTATTATTCGAATTGCCTGCACTTAGAATATAAAGAAATTATTCCTTTTTAGCAAAGTTTTTAAGCGATTTTTTTATGTAATCCAGCTTTGAATAGATAGCAAAGCTGAGCCCTACTAGGAAATAAAAGCTCCGAATACTACCCAATCAGCAAAATCAAAGTTTGAGTATAAGTCGAAGCTTTATGACTTTCTATTTAATGCTTCTAATAATTTAGTTGCCAAAACTGCAGAATAATATGAAAATTGAAGTAATAGAATAGATAGTAGCTAGTTATTTTTTTATAAGTTATTTTTCAACAACAAATAAAGCACGAACGAATTCCTGTGCCGAAAAAACTTGTAGATCATCAATCCCTTCACCCAAACCGACAAAACGGATCGGCAACGCTAATTTTTTTGCGATGGCAAAAATCACTCCCCCTTTGGCGGTACCATCTAATTTAGTCAGCATCAAACTGGTTAAAGATATTGCTTCATTAAACGCTTCGGCTTGCAATAAAGCATTTTGACCGGTGCCGGCATCCAATATCAACATAATTTCGTGTGGTGCTGTTGCATCTAATTTATTAATGACTTTTTTAACTTTTTGTAATTCTTGCATTAAATTATGTTTGGTATGCAAACGCCCAGCAGTATCAGCAATTAACACATCTATATTTCTTGCTTGCGCCGCTTGAAAAGCATCATAAATAACTGAAGCGCTATCCGCACCCTGATGTTGAGCTACGATCGGGATATGATTGCGTTCAGCCCAAATCGTTAATTGTTCAGTGGCTGCTGCACGAAACGTATCACCTGCCGCTAACATCACTTGCTTCCCTTGCTTCTGCCAGTAATGAGCTAGTTTGCCAATACTCGTCGTTTTACCAACACCATTAACTCCAACCACTAATATAACAGTCGGTTTATGTGCAGAGTTAATCACTAATTCCTGTTCACAAGGTTGCAGTAATTCACTTAATTGTTGTTGCAATACATCCCATACCGCCTGACCATCCGCTAATTGGTTACGCGCCAACTTCAATGTTAAAAGCTGAATAATTTCTTGTGTCACCGTGTGGCCAACATCCGCTGTTAATAGTAAATCTTCAAGCTCCTCAATTAATGCGGCATCAACCTTTTTTTTACCTAATACTAAATTGGCAAGATTTTCAGTGAGTTGTTGACGTGTTTTCTGTAAACTATTTTTTATGCGATTAAAAAAACTATTTTTATTGCTAGGTGAACCTTCTTGATTAGAAACATCAGGTTGAGATTCTTTGCGTTTTAAAAATTTAAACATAGTTTATACTCATAGCAATTGGGTTTTTGGTAAGTGCTGCGCGATCATACAACAATTTATGTATAGACAACATAAAACATTTATT
>DAIQAW010000129.1:0-3798 GCA_036781465.1 Candidatus Aquirickettsiella sp. | reverse complement strand
GTTCCAACTTTAAATTATATAAATTTTCTTCTAAGCCTACTGGGTAAGCATGAGGGTTTAATAATCGTCGAATACTTTCATGGAATTGTTGTAATTCTCGATGAGTTTTTTCTTGACTAGATTTTAATGAAGGTCGTTTGTAAATTAATTTTCCTAGACGAAAAATCGGCGTTAATAAATCGCGATGTGGCGTGCCTGCAGGAATAATACGCCTTTTTGTGGGATCGATAGGATCAATAATAGTAATATTCTCTTCTGAAATTCCTAATCTTTCATCGTAAATTGCATCAGCCATCGCTAAACCATCCACTCTATTGGGGTAATAGCGACGTACTGATAAAATGCCCGGAGTAGAAATTTTAATAGTTTGTTCTGATAATTTAAGCTTGTTTTCCCAGATCCCTTCTGCCGACTTAATTGAACTCAGTTTGTAAACGCCTTCAAGTGCTGGCTGTTCATAGGCAGTAATAAGGTGTGTACCTACACCCCAAATATTAATACTAGCCCCTTGTTCTTTCAAACTGGTGATTACCAAAGGATTCAAATCATTGCTACCGACAATGACGGCATCATGGTAACCGGCAGTATCTAAAAGTCGACGCGCTTGTTGGCTTAAATAAGCAAGATCTCCTGAATCTAACCGAATACCCGCTAATTTAAAGCCATTAGGTTTTAATTCCTCGCTAATTTTAATTGCATTTTTCACGCCTTCAAGTGTGTTATACGTATCCACTAAAAAAATACACCGATCCGGAAAGGTTTGCGCATAAACACGAAAAGCTTCTAATTCATTAGCAAAACTTAGTACCCAACTATGCGCATGCGTTCCACGTACCGGTATATTTAATAATTTTCCGGCTAATACATTCGATGTCGCGGAACAACCTCCAATATAAGCGGCACGACTTGCCATTAAAGCGCCATCAAAACCTTGTGCACGACGTAATCCAAATTCTAATACGGGCTCACCTCGTGTCGCTTGCAACAAACGCGCCGCGCTAGTAGCAATAAGACTTTGAAAATTAATAATATTGAGTAAAATGCTCTCTAATAACTGACATTGCAATAAAGGTCCCTTAACACGGATTAAAGGTTCTTGTGGGAAAACCATGGACCCTTCTTCAACGGCATCAATATCACAACTAAATTTTATTTGTTGTAAATACTCTAAAAAATCAGCATGAAATAATGCTTTGCCTTTTGTATCTGCTAATCCAGCTAAATAATCGATATCGCCTTTAGTAAATTGAAAATTTAGCAAATAATCAATGAACGTGCCTAAGCCTGCACAAATGGTGTACCTACCCTTAAATGGTGCTTGTCGAAAGCAATGATAAAAAACCGCTTCACGTTCATGTATACCCGCTTTCCAATAACCGTAGGCCATCGTTAATTGGTAAAAATCAGTTAATAAAACCAAAGAAGATTTATAGAGTTGTGTTAATGCATTTTGCATTGAAAAAAAACTCCAGCAAATAAGGAGAGTATAACTGTTTTTTCTTTAGGGATGGAAATTTCAAGACCCAATTTGCTGCATTTTCTTGAATGGCTGCGCACACGCTGGGTTAGCTTCAGCCATGCAAGGATCTTTCATCATTATTTGAAAAATTCGCATTTTTTGACCAATATATCAACCACCCGTTTGTTTTTCTCGAATTTCATCTAAAGTTTTACAATCGATACAAAGATTGGCAGTAGGACGTGCTTCTAAGCGGCGAATACCAATTTCAACGCCACAGGAATTGCAGAAACCATAGTGACCTTCATCGAGTTGCTGTAAGGCATCCTCAATTTTTTTAATAAGTTTACGTTCACGATCGCGAGCACGTAATTCTAGATTAAATTCTTCTTCCTGAGTTGCGCGATCGCTAATATCAGGTAAAGGAGCGCCCTCATCTTGTAGATGATGCACGGTTCGACCCATATCTTCCAACAATACGCGTTTTCGCTGTAATAATAAACGGCGAAAATACGCTTGCTGGCTCGAGCTCATATAGTCTTCCCCAGGACGTTCCTTATAAGGCGCTATATTTAAATCAATTTCTGTATTAACAGAAGTCAATTCTGGCCTTGTTTCTGGTAAAGAACGTTGTTTTTTAGATTCTCTTTTAGGTTTTTTATCTTCTGCCATTTTAGTTTCTATTGATAGTTGTTGTTTTACCGCAGGTAGCGCCTGGGAATCAGACTTTGCTTGCTGTTGTTTTTTTTTAGAAGGAGCTCGGATCACTTGTGCCTTCGCTACTTTTGTTGATTTTTTTTTAGCTATAGGCTTTCTACTTCTGGTAACACGAGAGGACGTCGACGTTTTCTTCGAGGTTTTGCTTTTGCTAGGCTTTTTTTTTACCCGACTAACCGCTTTTTTTTTAGTCTTTCTGCTCGCAGTCTTACGACGAGTTGCTGGTTTCTTACGTGCTACAGCTTTTCTACGACGTGGTCTACGTACTGCTTTTTTAGCCGCAGTTTTTCTACGACGACGTGGTTTAGCAGCAGCCATACCCACTTTTTTCTTTCTGCGCACTGTTTTTCTTTTACGTGCAGGTGTTGCAGCTGTAGAACGTCTTTTACGTCGCTTTGGAGCGGCAGATTTTCTTTTTACTGGCATAAAAAGTTCTCCTCTTTGAGAATTTAACATTTGCCGGAATTGGCACACACACATAAACCAAACACATCTATACCAAAAATAATTCGACATGGCAATTATTTCAAAGAACCAACCATGTCTCTTCTTTTTATTAATGATTTATAGATCATATTTTCAATTAATTCCATTTTCCACTACTAACTCGTTGATGACCAGCCAAATCTTTGTAATTTTTTATCTGATGGTAGCCATATTTTAAAAAAAATTCTTTAATAAAAGTCGCTTGCTGATAGCCATGTTCTAAAAATAAAATACCACCCTCTCGCAGATATTCACGTGATTGTTGAATAATAATTTCTAAATCATTTAAACCATTTTTCCCAGAAATTAAAGCATTTTTCGGTTCGTAAGCCAAAGCACATTCCGTTTGCAAGTGTGGATCATCCGCTGCAAGATAAGGTGGATTACTAAGAATTGCATCAAATTTTTCTCCAACTAATAATGCTTGGCACCAATCACCCTGACGTAATTCTATTGTATGTAGGTGATAACGACGTATGTTACGTTCGGCAACCTGTAAGGCACCAGAGGAAGAATCAATTGCAACGAATTGCCATGCCGGTCTAGCTAAAGCTAATGCGACAGAAATCGCCGCTGAACCTGTTCCCAAATCTACTATTTTTCGTTGCTCAGTACTTAAGACATCAAGTACCTGTTGTACTAATAATTCTGTTTCCGGTCGAGGGATAAGTACTTCTGGCGTCACTTCAAAAACCAATGACCAAAATTCCTGTCGACCTAGTAAATAGGCAATCGGTTCTCCCGATTGTCGACGCGCAATCAATTGTTGTATGTGTTTTTGCTGGGGTGTTGTCAGTAATCTATCTGGAAGTTGACTATGTAATTGCGCACGAGTAAGTCCTAAAACATACGCAAATAACAATTCTGCATCTAAATAGGCACTGGGACTGGTTCGGTTTAATTCTTTGATCGCCCAACGCCAAGAGGAGATTAACAACATAATTCAGCCATTAGAATGCAAAGAGTCGCTATTCGCAGCAATGGGATTTTAGTCCAGGCGCCGTGAAAATGAAGTAACCGGAGTGTATTTTCCATACATGAGGATTGCGAATCAAGCGGCAACACAGACAAAAATTCCAGTGCGAAGAATATAGGCTTAAAACTGTTGAGGATTTTGCTTACGTCGAATATAAGAG
>DAIQAW010000128.1:0-3814 GCA_036781465.1 Candidatus Aquirickettsiella sp. | reverse complement strand
ACATTACAGCGCCAATATCATGATTTAGATGAAAAGATTAATGCTGAACTCAAAGGAGAGTTAGTATTATCAGTATCCAATGTTCAAGAATTAATTGATGGATTGAAACCCAATACGCTGCCAACCGTAACTCTTAAGCTAAAGGGTAATTTTTCAATAAATAATGAAGAGTTGAAATCACTTCGTGATCTCCATGCAAATGATCCGCTTATTCAAAAAATAACAATCAATACAGAAGAGAATTGCCAAAATAGTGAAAATTTAAAGCCATATGAAATTTATGTGGAGAACTGTGCTGCGAGAAACCGTTTTCTTGTAACACAACTTGAACGACAACATGAATCAATTCAACAAAAGAATGCTAATCTTTGGGGTAAGACAGCGGGCCATCTCTATTCATTATTAATAAATAAAGTGAATATTGCACCGAAATTAGTAGAAATGGGCGAAGCAGGATTAAAAGCTTTATTTAAATTAATACGCGAAAAAGCAGCTTCTGAATCTTTAGCGCTTGATATTAATTTTGGTCTGGCCGCTAATCAAAATCGGGTTGATTTAACTGCTGTTCTGTATGAGGAGTTAAAACAATGTTATGAGCAATCTGTAAAATTACCTTTGTTCGATTGTTTGGGAATTATTTTACCAGAAAATAACTTAGATAATGAAAATATAGGTAATATTCTTAGTTTGTTAAATAAAAAGGATAATAACTCGCAATTAGATAAACAATTCACCTTGCGTCATTTTAATGCAGAAAATCAACAGCACGTAGAATTACTTAATAAGCTTAAAACTAAAGTTACAGAGGATAATTCGATCACAATACAGATTAGTATTCCAGAGCTTGAAGAACTTTCTCAGAAAAATCAGAATATTAGATCGATTTATAAAGAATTACAAAATGCCGTATTAGCTAGTCGGCATAGTGCTCGTCTGCCTGTTTTGCAAAAAAATACTGAGAATATAGAAAAATTAAAACCGACACATTTAGAAGAAAGTCAATCGAGATTGCTGCCCGGAAATAGAATCTGGCCCTTAACAGTTAATGTGGGTATGCAACAACAACAGCAGCAACAACAGCAACAACAACAGCAACAACAGCAGCAACAACAGCAACAACAACAACCGCTTCCGAAACCAACACCTCAGTTTTTTACAGGTAATGAAGATCTGCTAATTACTCGCGACAATATCCGGTCTAAATGTCGAGGCGACAATTGGACGTTTAGTTTAAATAAATTAGAGTTGTTTTTGAAAGAAATAGAAAAAAATAATCCTGATTTGCAGACATTATTTAATCAATGGGTAGGTAGTCCGCAGGATGCCAAACAGATCGTTAATAAGTTCACTGAAGCGGCAATCAGAAAGATCATGGAAAATGCCCGACATTTTAGTTTTTCATTTCCTTTAAATAATCCACCGGCAGGTTTTAGCGTATTACTTAGCAAAGATGGCAAGAGTCTCATTGTAGACTTTTCTGCTGAAAAAGAGCAGCAAGATTTAAATCAAAAAAATCAATCGCCTGATCCCTTGACCTTAAAAATAACCGATCCTATGCCCGCAGTAGAAAACTGCGAAGGAGATGATCGACTCTTTGATCCAGAAAGCGCTAAAAAATTCCAGAAAATCTGTTGGGAAAACTTAGAGAACAATGAAATTAATGGTTTATGTGATTCCCTAAAAACTTGGTTGTTCACTTTGAATCAGAAAGAAAGTAAACCGATTTTATCTAATGAATTTATAGAATCATTTATCTCTTCTCTAACTGTTAGGAATTTCAAAGCCTTAGGCCAGTTATTCTATCATTATGGCTGTCCTAAACAACTTAGTCGCGATGCTTCCGCTTTTTTTGAACTAGGACAAGCTATCTTTAATAAAGGCCAAACATTTTTTGCTGAGTGGAAGAAATACTTTGTTGATCCAGCGGTTAACTTATCCGAATTGTTAGAAAAAGCCGAAGTCGATGCCATTGTCGATTGTGTGAATAATCTAAAAACCACTGAAGCCAATGATATATGGTGGGCACTTGTTAAAAAACACTCTAATTCTATCGGGTATTCACGTTTTTCTTCACTCTGGAACGCATTTAGATCTTTTACAGACACTCTAGAGAAACTGAAAAACCAACGCGGTATATCTTTTAATTCAGATTCATTAGAACAGTTATTAGCGAAACAAGATTCGTTGCATATACCGGTTTTATTGGATCGTGTGTTACAGGTTTTACAGGCCTGTGAGAATATGGCTAATCCCTTAGAAAATCAGAAACGCTTATTAAGTAATTTGCATAATTTTGATTGGACTCAATCAGGTATTTATTATGCTGTGGTACATGAAAGCTTTAATATTATCGAACAGCCCGATGCCCCTATAAATGCCCATCTCAGTGAATTCAAACACTGTAATAGGACACCTGGCAGTTACATTCCAGAAATGAAGACATCGATATCTGAAGAACAAGGAGCCTGGCAGACGCGAGCAATACGCTTTGTTCAACGTCTACCGAATGTCACTCAGCAGCAGATTACACTTTATAGCAAATTTTTTGAAACAATCGCTAAAAAATCAATTTCTGTCCAGATCCAAGATAATTTAGCACGTTGCTTATTAGCCTGCACGACACAGGGTGTTAATACCCTAGAAAATGATGACTTAGAAACTTATCTTAATAAGTTAAAAGTTGAAGAATTGAACGATAATAATTTTTCTGAATTTCTGACTCGATTAAACACACTGATCGATTGGGATAACGAAGGGGCAAGATCCATTCAGTTTGACTTCAAGCAATTGATAACGTTCTATCAAGCGTTGCAAAAAAAGAATCTATCAGACAGCTTTACGCTTGATTTATTGAACAGCTCAAGTCATATGCTAGATTTTTCTAAAAGTCAATTTGCTGCTAATAAAAACCAATTAACACTCGAAGACTATTATGAATTTCTTATAAACAATACTATTGCTTTAGATTCTGTGCTGTTAACAACATTGGGATGGTTAAGTTATCCCTATGAAAATAATCAGCTAATCAAGGACTTGAATGATTCAGTTAAACAAGCAAACAATAAATCTGAAATAGAATTATTATTTAAACAACTGGATTCTATTGATTTCTCAAGATTTAATGATGGCGATAAGCTGCCGACTAAGCAAGAAGTAGTTGAAATTTGTAAAAAAATTGCTGCAGCAAATACAGAAGAAGCAGTTAGTTTACGACGTGATTTTATTAAAAAAACCAGTAAGCATTGTGACATTCGATTACAAGATGCTGATTTAAGATCTTTAACGGACGAAGAAATTAATGCATTCATTAACGAAATAAAAAAGCGTTTACCAAGTGCGTATTATGACGAACATGCAGCCATTCTTCGTAAACTTTTGCCCTGTTTAGCTGTTCCGAATGAAGGAATGGATCTGACATTATTTAAGAAAAAAATCTTACAACTCACGGAAAAGGATTATTTTGACGAATTAACACCCGTTGTTAATTTATTAGCTAATTCTAAAACACCTGAATTCCTTAGCTTACCGCAATTACAAGCTATTTTAGAAACATTATTGCCAGAAAATAGTAATAATGCGATAGCACAGTTTTTTCCCATTAATACACTGGAAAAACTCTTTAATAAAGAACGACAAAATGATAAATCGACATTAGCTAATAACAATTTAGCCTTATTAAAAAGTAAAGAGAATAAGGAAATTTTATCGGCTATTGGTAAATTGAATAATAGTCTGTTAAGTTCGAAGCAAAAATCATTAAGTGTGGATTTCGCATTAAACGATGTTAAGTATTTTAGCGATTGCTTTGAATTTT
>DAIQAW010000127.1:0-3822 GCA_036781465.1 Candidatus Aquirickettsiella sp. | reverse complement strand
TTCTGATGCAGTTGAGATTTTAACAATTTGGTTAAAACTATCTCCAGTAACCTTGTTAGCTGCATTGCAAGATAATGAATTAAAATGGTTTTTTAATAGAACTGAATATGATCATGATGGAGATAAATGGTATTTTCCGAAGTTATTGCATGCATTCTCAATATTAGCCGTAAAAGAGCCAATTACTGCTGATAAAATTTTGAATTATTTATTTGAAACTTTCGATTTTTTCAGTATGCCTGAGTTGTTTGTTACAGAAATCATAGGCTATGATCGATTAGGAGAGTGTATTAAAGAAAGTCCAGCAGTTTTTAAACAAGCCTTATTGTCTAAAATTCAAGAATTTGTTAAACATAATACTATTGATATAGGAAAGTGTAGCCGTGACTACTTAAATGATGTAATTCAAAGGGTTGATGTTGTTGAAAGAACAAAATTAGAAAAACAAACGGAACGTCTGGAATTAGTTTCATACCTGAAAAATAGTTTTTTTATTTATCCTAGTATTAAGAATTTCAATCCATCTGACTCCTTTATCCCTCTTCCCTCGACCGGTAGTAACTATTAAATTGGCTGAAGTCACTAAAATTGCATCCTGACTGCAGCTAAGTTAGGATGACGAACATGATGAAAAATAGTCTTACTTTAGCTCGTGAAACCCTGTTAGACCCCGCCGGACTGACTGAAAACCAATTACAAGTCATTTTAGGTCGATTATTAACGCCTAAAGTTGATATGGCCGATCTTTATTTTCAAGCAACTCAGTTAGAGAGTTGGGTATTAGAAGATAGTATCGTTAAAAACGGTAGTTTTAATATTGAGCGTGGTGTCGGTGTCCGTGCCATCAGCGGCGAAAAAACAGGTTTTGCTTATTCAGATGATATTATATTACCTGCTTTGGAATCTGCGGCGACAATGGCGGGGAGTATTGTTAGAACTGGGCAGCATGGCCAAATCCATGCTTGGCAGAAAAATTCGCTTATAAAACCATTATATCAACCGATTAACCCTATTTCTTCCTGGACTGAGCAACAGAAATTAAGCTTGCTCCGTGCAGTTGACGAAGTGGCACGTGCTTGTGATCCGCGCATTAAACACGTGAATGTCAGTTTAGTTGGGGCACAAGAAGTGGTGCTAGTGATTAATAGTGAAGGCTGTATGGTAGCTGATATTCGACCTTTAGTGCGATTAAATATTAGTGTAATTGCAGAAGATAAAGGTTTACGCGAACAAGGTTTTGCCGGAGGTGGTGGTCGAACGGATTATAGCTATTTTATTAAAGAGCAGGTGGCCACTGAGTTAGCAAAAGAAGCAGCCCGCTTAGCTATTCTGAATTTAGATGCAGTAAAAGCACCTGCCGGTACAATGCCCATCGTGCTAGGGCCTGGTTGGCCTGGGGTTTTATTGCATGAAGCCGTAGGACATGGTCTAGAGGGAGACTTCAATCGTAAAGGAAGCTCAGCATTTTCAGGTCGAATCGGTGAGCGTGTCGCTTCTCCAGGATGTACCGTAGTCGATGATGGAACGATTCCTAATCGACGTGGATCGCTCACTATTGATGATGAAGGCACACCAACACAGCGCACAGTTTTAATTGAAAAAGGTATTTTAAAAACCTATATGATGGATAAATTAAATGCACGCTTGATGGGGACGCAATCGACAGGAAATGGTCGCCGCGAATCGTTTGCACATTTACCGATGCCGCGCATGACTAATACCTATCTGTTGCCTGGTCCTTATGTTCCAGAAGAAATTATAGCAACAGTTAAAAAAGGACTTTATGCCGTGAATTTTTCTGGTGGTCAAGTGGACATTACTTCAGGAAAATTTGTATTTTCTGCTTGTGAAGCGTACTTAATTGAAAATGGTCAAATAACGCGACCAGTCAAAGGAGCTACTTTAATTGGTAATGGTCCTGATGTGTTAACGCAAGTTTCAATGATCGGAAATGATTTAAAATTAGATAGCGGTATTGGTAGTTGTGGTAAAGAAGGCCAGAGCGTTCCTGTCGGAGTCGGACAACCTACATTAAAAATAGATGCTTTAACAGTAGGTGGTACTGCCATTAATTAAGAAAAAATATGACAGAACAAAAGACATCGCAATATCACACAGCTTTTTATATTTATCGACGTTTACTCCATTATCTTCGTTATTACTGGGGTTGGTTTTTATTAGGTATTATTGGCACTATTTTATTGGCCAGTACCGATGCCGGACTTATTTGGTTTTTAAAACCCTTACTTAATAGAGGTTTTGTCGATAAAGATGAGCATTTTATACATTATTTGCCTTTCATTTTAATCTTTGCTTTTTTATTACGTGGTGTAGCTAATTTTTCGTCCAGCTATTGCTTAGCGCGTGTTGCAAGAAGTGTGGTAATGAATATACGTCATGACATACTTAATAAGCTATTACTGTTACCGGCTAAATTTTATGATAATACGACATCGGGTCAATTACTCTCTATTATTATTTATAATGTCGATCAGATAGCCGTTGCAAGTACCAATTCTTTAATTACTCTAGTGCAAGAAAGTTTTTTTGTGCTTGGATTGATTGCCGTGATGATAATGGCGAGTTGGCAATTGAGTCTATTATTTTTTATTACTGTCCCGACTATGATTTGGATAGCGCGCTATTCTAGTCGTCGTATGCGGAGTTTGAATAATGCAGTACAAGACTCTATGAGTGAAATGACGCAAGTGGCAGAAGAGGTCATTGATGGTTATAAAGTGATTCGTACTTTTGGCGGTGAAGAATATGAAACGAAAAAATTTCAAATTTTACTAGAAAGAAATAGATTTCGCGAATTAAAGGTCGTAGTTACTAACTCTTTAGCTAGTTCAGGTGTGCAACTTATTGCTGGCGCCATTGCGGTAGTTACTATCTGTTTAGCCATTTCACATTTAACACATATTACCGCGGGTGGATTTACTTCCATGGTAGGCGCGATGTTGTTATTACTAAAACCGATGCGTAATTTAGCTGCAGTAAATAGTATCATACAACGTGGAATTGCTGCCGCCAGCAGTATTTTTAATTTATTAGATGAAAAAAATGAACTTGATGCAGGTACGCACACACTTAACGTCCTAAAAGGTTGTTTAGAATATCGAAATGTAAGTTTTTCTTATTTACCCGAGCAACCTGTCTTACAAGATATCAGTTTTACAATTAATCCCGGTGAAACCATTGCTTTGGTGGGACGTTCAGGTAGTGGAAAATCTACGTTAGTCAATTTACTACCACGTTTCTATGATAATTATTTAGGAAAAATTTTAATAGACGGTGTTGATATCCGTGAATTAAAATTAAAAGATTTACGTAGTCAGTTTGCTTTAGTATCTCAGCATGTAACATTATTTAATGACACGATTGCCCATAATATTGCTTATGGACAATTAAGCAATGTGAGTGAATCTATGATAATACATGCGGCTAAGGCAGCACATGCCATGGAATTTATTGAGCAATTACCACAAGGACTTAATACTTTAATTGGTGAAAATGGTGTGTTACTATCAGGGGGTCAACGGCAAAGGATTGCAATTGCACGCGCTCTACTTAAAAATTCCCCATTTTTAATTTTAGATGAAGCAACCTCTGCATTAGATACTGAAGCAGAACGCCATATACAAGCTGCGTTAGAAGAACTTATGCATAATCGTACGACGTTGGTTATTGCACACCGCCTTTCCACTGTAGAAAGAGCAAAGCAAATTTTAGTGTTAGATGTGGGTCGTATTGTAGAAAGAGGGACACACCAAGAGTTACTCGAAAGAAATGGTTACTACGCTAAACTTTATAGTATGCAAT
>DAIQAW010000126.1:0-3828 GCA_036781465.1 Candidatus Aquirickettsiella sp. | reverse complement strand
CACTAAGATCCTAAATTATTTGAATATTATATATCTAATAGGCTACTCGAAGCGAATTGGCTAAAAGCTTTTTTTGGCAACAAAAAAAGATTAAAAAATAATTATCCCCGAATGATACTACTTAATGGTATTTTGATTTCATCAAACTCATTTTGTTTTTTGGATTGTTTTTCAGCAACCCAAGCATGCCCATAAATAATTTCCCATGTCGCGGGTAATTTTCCTTCTTTGCTACGAAAGCCTTCATAAGCATGAATCAATTTTTTTAAAATTCCTTTAGAAGTTAAACCTCGATGACGATTCTTCGCAACATTTTGTACACCTAATTTTTTTAATTCTTTCATCAAATCTAAGGCTTCTGAGTACAATAAAGTAAAATATTCAACATCCATCACAGAATCAACGAAAGGCGTTTGGTGTAAACTATCACCTAAATCATGCATATCAATAAATAGGTGTACATGCGGCTTATCATCGACAGTTTTCCAACAATAACGCAATTCTTGCAAAGTATCAGGTCCCACCATGGAAAAAAGTAACAACCCTTCTGGCTTTAATATACGACGAATTTCTTTGAGACTGTTGATAAAATCATTACTCCAATGCAACATCAAATTGGAATAAACTAATTCGAAGGTATTATCGCTAAATGGTAAATTCTCAGCACTTCCATTTACCCAATGGATATTTTTAAGCTGATATTCTTTTTCTTTAATCTGTGCTTTTGCAAGCATTCCCTTTGATTTATCTAAGCCTATAATTTTAGCCGCTGGATATAATTTTTTTAAAAAAGTCTCGAAGTATCCTGTTCCACAGCCAAGATCCAATATGGTTTGTGGGTGGCAGCGGATACCTTGTAAACGTTCTAATAAAGATTTTCCTACCTGTTGTTGCAATATCGCAACTGAATCATACGTGTTTGCCGCTTTATTAAAACGTTGGACAATTTGTATTTGCTCTAATTCACTTATCATTTATTTTTATCAATTTTAAGCCCAAAACTATTTGTTCTAGCAATCTATCAATTTCATTTTCTGAGTGTAATGCGCATAAGCTAATTCGCAATCGTGAGCTATTTTCAGGAACTGTCGGGGGCCGAATAGCATTAACCAAAAAGCCATTTTGCAATAAATAGTCTGAAAGTGCTATGGTTTGCTTGGTATTTTTTATTAAAATCGGTTGAATGGGGGTCTGAGAAGGCAAGATGGGCAACTCTAACTGTTGCGCCATCCGTTTAAAATAAATAATTAGACTGTTCAATTTTTCTCTACGCCAGCTTTCTGTTTGCAATAATAGTAAACTCGTATATGCAGCTTTAGCCAGCGCTGGAGGCATGGCAGTAGTATACATATAAGGGCGAGCGAATTGAATGAGGTTCTCTATGATAACCTCACTCGAAGCAACAAAGCCTCCAAAACATCCAAAAGCCTTACCGAAACCCCCAGATAAAATATCTGGCTTACATCTAAAAAGTTCACAAATACCTATTCCATTTTTTCCTAATATTCCTATACCATGCGCATCATCCACTAACAATGTGGATGAAAATTTTTGAGCGATTTCGATTAATGATGGCAGTAATGCTATATCACCATCCATACTAAATACACCATCAGTCATGATAAATTTTTGTCTAGAAGTAGATTTCATTAAATGCTTTTCTAGGTTAACAAGGTTATTATGCAGATAACGTTTAAATATGACTGTATTCAGTTTTGCACCATCGATTAAAGAAGCATGGCTTAATTTGTCCGCAAATACTGCTGCTCTTCTTTGGAGTAAACTTCCTAAAATACCCAAATTAGCCATATATCCAGTAGAAAATATCAAAACTTTAGGGAAATTAAGGAATTCAGCTAAGGCATGTTCAAGCTCCTGATGACATCGATTATAAGCTCCAAGAAAATGGGATGAACCACTTCCAACACCATGATCATCAGCAGCCTGTTTAAAAGATTTTATAACTGCGGGATGTTTGGATAGGCCTAAATAATCATTAGAGGAAAAACAACAAAAAATTTTATCATTATAACGTCGCTGCATTCCGGACAAACTTTGCAAAACTTTACGTTCTCTAAATAGATCTTTTTGTTTATGTAAATTTAATGCTTGCTCAAAAATTAATGACATGCATCCAATTCAGTATCAAATAATACGGGTTCTAGCCCCAACTTTTTTAACAAGACATTGTCCTGGTCAGGAGAAATGTTTTCTGTGGTCAATAATTTTTCACCATAATGAATAGAATTAGCACCCGCAAAAAAACATAATGCTTGCGATTCCTCGTTCAAGCTATCACGCCCAGCAGACAAACGTATCATACTTATTGGCAATATAATTCGCGCTACTGCAACAACACGAATAAAATCAAAAGAATCCACCGAAGGTTTGTTTGCCAAAGGCGTTCCAGGGATAGGAATTAATTTATTTAACGTCACACTTCTAGGATGATCAGGTAAATTAGCCAGTTGTCGTAAAAGACCTGCTCGATCCTCTTGCGTTTCTCCCATGCCGATAATCCCGCCACAGCAAACTTTTATACCTACCGCTCGAACACAGGCTAAAGTTTCTAACCGTTCTTGATAAGTTCGTGTTGTAATAATAGTTTTGTAGTATTCTGGTGATGTATCTAAATTATGGTTGTAATAATCTAAACCGGCATTAGATAATTGCAAAGCTTGTTCTTTGCTAAGCATGCCTAAGGTAGCACAAGCCTCCAAATCTAAGGCTTTAATTGCTGATATCATTTCCAATATATTAATAAACTCTTTTTTCGGAGGACTACGCCATGCAGCCGCGATACAAAATCGACCTGCACCATTTTCTTTGGCTTTTTTAGCTGCAGTTTTTACTTCATCTAAAGTCATTAAAGGTTCTTTTTTTAGTCCCGTGTTGTAATGCCCACTTTGAGGACAATACGAACAATCCTCAGGACATAAACCAGTTTTTACATTAAGTAAACTACTAATCTGGACTGCGTTAGCTTGAAAAGATTGGCGATGAATCGAATGTGCTCGATAAATTAAATCATTAAAAGGATACTGGAAAAGCATATGGATTTGCTCAAGTGTCCAATCATGACGGATTTCAGGACTTAACATAATAATTTCTTAAAATCACAAAATTGCCAACATAAAATGAATACCGTGCGTTGTCAACTTCCCGAATAAAGGTTTAAAAGCTTAAAATGGAAGCTTGATCTCTGTTGCCAGAATACTAATAATTACTATCAACGCCAAAAAAACCCAACTATACCTACTCTTAATGGTAAATATTACTGGATCATCGTCGATTTTTCCTTCCCGAGCAAACTGCCACATGTGATTAAGCCAAATAAATAGGCAGGGACAAACTAACCATAACAACAATGGGGTTCTATAAAATAGATGTGCTTTTGCAGAATAAAGATAAAAAATAAAGACCAAAACAGATAGATATCCACTAATATGTCCTAGTAAGACTAATTTTATTTTATCATTTATTTTATAAGCGCGTCCTAAAATTGATAATTTATTTTTTATTTGTAAAGTAGTAAGTTCAGCATAGCGCTTAAGTAATGCCAAGCTAAAAAATAAAAATAAAACGAAAAAAATCAACCAAAATGAAAATCCATTTTCAATCAAAGTCATTCCTGCAAATATACGTATTGAATATAAAAAAGCGAGTAAAATAGCATCAAGCCATTTTATTTGTTTAATAAAAAATGTATATAGTAGAGTTAAACAATAATAAGCTATTGCAATTATTAAGAAATTTATCGGTAATAATCTTGCAAAACTTAAAGCAACTATTGCCAGTAAAGGAGCAAGTATATACCCTATTTTATGT
>DAIQAW010000125.1:0-3853 GCA_036781465.1 Candidatus Aquirickettsiella sp. | reverse complement strand
CCCCTTGAAAAGACTCTTTCACAGTTTTATCTACAAATTCAACGAGAATCTCAACAAAGTTTTGTATTTTACCTGGAACGCCACTACTTACTGTTGCAGCTACCCAGCGAAATAAAATTAAGAATCCTATGCCCAACACTGCAGACAGAAAAAAAGTATCGAGATTTAAATTCCAAAAACTTCCTTCACCTGAGGAACTTAAGGTTTTCAGGTTAAAACTAAGATGTTCAAGGTGATGTTGAACATAATATGCTGAGGTTTGTTCGCCATTCATAATAAGCCTTTCATGCTTTTAATTATTAGCAATAGCCAAAATACTAGCTGGGAAACCAAATAAGCTAGCAACAAAATCGGAATATTTACTGAAAATAACTTAATCACCACTACGAAAAAAATCCCACTGAAAAATAATTTTATTAATTCTGCTCGATAAAAAATATTAAGTAAGCCTCTTCCTGATATCTGTCCTAAATAATGCATTATTTTTGTCACAAAATAACAGTTAGGGATCAGCCATAAGACAATACCCAGTATAAGAGATCTAATAATCAGCTCATCCTGGCAAAGATTCCATAAAAGGACTACTATTCCCAGGACGGCAAATGTCATGAGACTCGCTTGACACATTCTTTGAATTACCTTCCCAGGCAACTGAACAAGCCTACTAAAAGTCATTCGAAGCCCAACTTATAAAGTGGCGGACAGTATAATAAGCACAACTCTTTTATGCAATGCTAATTAAAGAATGTATTGCTTTTTTCTCAATTCGACTTGAGCTCTATTTCATAGAAATTAAAATATATTCTGCTAGTTAATAGGAAACACTAAAATTTAGTGCAAATTAATGCGAAAAAATGCTATTTAGTCCTTTTTTAACTCGCCCCCTTTCTGGCCTTACAGAGTAAAATCAAAAATCACTGCAGAAATTCTGATCCTTAACTTTACTAGAAATTCCTCACATTGTTCTATATAGTATTAGGCTTTATAAAATCTATGATTCACTTAGCTTTACACGTCAAAAAATGTAAGGAGCGATTATTATGGCCACTCATGAGCTTGAAGGAACTATTCAACGTTTAACGGTACCAGGAAAAGGAATTTTAGCGGCAGATGAAAGTCAGACTACTATTGCTAAGCGATTTGCTGCCTTACATTTAGAGTCCACTGTAGAAAATCGCCGTAATTATCGTGAATTACTTTTTACTACCCCTGGTATTGAAGCATTTATCAATGGCGTTATTCTTCATGAAGAAACTTTAGCGCAAAAAACTAAAGATGGACTTCTATTTCCCGATTATTTAGATAATGAAGGTATCGTCCCTGGCATAAAGGTCGATAAAGGACTCATTCCTCTAAATACTGAAGAAAAAATGACTCAAGGTCTAGATGGTCTAGCAGAACGTCTTCTAACTTATAAAAATCTTGGTGCTTGTTTTGCTAAATGGAGAGCTGTTTTTTCCATTACTGACGTACTTCCTTCTTCTTTAGCTATAGCCGCTAATTCGCAAGCCTTAGCTCGCTATGCTTCTATTTGTCAAAACAATGGAATTGTGCCTATTGTAGAACCCGAATTACTAATAGATGGCTCTCATAGCTTATTCCGCAGTGCTGAAGCTACAGAGGCTGTTCTTTACACTGTATTTGAGGAACTACATAAGCATCATGTTTTACTTGAATGTATGCTTCTTAAACCCAGTATGGTTATTGCTGGCAATCAATATATACCGCAACCTAGTATTGCTGAAGTTGCTGCAGCAACTTTAAAAATATTACGCCAAACAGTGCCTGCGGCAGTACCTAGCATTAATTTTCTTTCTGGGGGCCAAACACCAGAAACTGCTACCGCTCACTTAAATACTATGAATAAATTACAACCTTCACGTCATCCGTGGCGTCTAAGTTTTTCCTATGGCCGCGCATTACAAGAACCTGCATTAAAAACATGGAACGGTAAAGCACATAATGTAAAAGCAGCTCAACGGGCCTTTTATAAACGTGCGAGACTAAATGCCGCAGCTTGCAAGGGGCAATATCAATCAAGCATGGAAACAGAAGAAAAAGAGGCTGAAACAAACTTAGTTTAACCCTTCTTGTAATCTTAAAAATTTACGCGACGCATAGGTGTCGAAATTTATACGTATAATTCTTTTCAGCTTTCTTTTTAGCTTTGGAATATATGCCTACGCAGATTTTTTTGATAATTCGACAACAGCTCTTGAAAATCGTATTGCTCCGATTGGAAAAGTCAAAGTACCTGCTTCAGAAATAGACCATTCATCTTTGACTAATATTAATAAAGATATCCATTTAGGCAAAGCTATATTTGAAAGCAAATGTAGCTTATGCCATAAAACTGGCATAGCAGGTGCTCCACGCTTAGGCAATCAGTCAGATTGGGCACCACGGATTAAAAAAAAATTTTTACTTTTATTGCGACATGCAACCACAGGTTATCGAGCTATGCCTCCTAAAGGAGCATGCTTAGAATGTTCAATATCGGATTTGGAAGCGGCTATTCACTACATGTTAGACCAACTATATAACAGTACTCTTCACCCTTGAATTTTTGTCGGCGTTGCCTGTTGATCTCGCATCTCATATATTTTGACGAATTACACTCCAGCAATCTCACACACGAGCCACTCCAAAAAAATCCAATTGCTTGTTAGTATTGATCTTGACTCATTGCGCTTGAATGAGGAGCTCTCTTTCAAGCACAATGAATACTTTTCATATAATTAAGTTTTCTCTTTTTCAATCAACATTTTATCTTTATCCTCTATTAAACAGTTATTTTTTCCCGATTTTGATCTACTATTCTTTTACTTATTCCTTTGATTTTTATCAAATCATCAATAGACTTAAACGGTCCATGCTCATTACGATAAACAATGATTGCTTTTGCTTTTTTTGGACCAATCCCTTTTAACTCTGCTACTAAGGTTTCTACATCGGCTGAATTTATATTAATATTTGCAGAAATGGGATTAGGTATATTTTTTGCTGGGGAAGAAGTTAAAACTGTATTATTATGTGATGAAATAAAAGGACTGGTAGTTGCTAAAACTGGAGTAGCTATAACTGATATTAACAAGGTTGCAAATAAAGAAGAATAAATATCCATAAACAAAACTCCTTTTTAAAATTTTTCTATCGGAATTTATATTTTATGGGTTAAAAATAAATGAATCAATGAATTAAACGGTAATATTTTTGCGCATAATAGAAAGATATTCTTTTACTCCTTTTGAAACACTCCGAAAAACTCCTTGATAACCCGCACTTCGCAATTTTGCGAGATCAGCTTGAGTAAAATTCTGATAACAATCGCGTAGATGTTCTGGAAAAGGAATATAGCGAATCTCTCCCCGACCATAAAAATCGATAACTGCTTGAGCTAATGCATTGAAACTCTCGCAATTCCCTGTCCCTGTGTTATAAATTCCACTTTTTTTGGACTCTAAACACCACAGATTAACAGCAACAGCATCATCAACATAGATAAAATCTCTCAGTTGCTCACCATCAGCATAACCATCCGTTCCTTCGAATAAATTAATAATTCCAGTACTTTTAAGTTGATTATACGCATGCAATACTACACTAGCCATAGAACCTTTATGATTTTCTTTAGGACCATAAACATTAAAATAACGTAAACCTACTACCTGACTCTCTATTTTATTAAAAATACTTCTTACATATTGGTCAAATAAATATTTAGAGTAAGCATAAACATTTACCGGCTTTTCATATATTAATTCTTCTTTAAAAACGGTTCCTAAACCATAAACAGCAGCGCTAGAAGCATAAATGAAAGGAACCTTCCAAGCTAAACAGTAATGTAGTAGAC
>DAIQAW010000124.1:0-3861 GCA_036781465.1 Candidatus Aquirickettsiella sp. | reverse complement strand
GTCATCGGTATTGATCTGCGCTTCGCACTTTCACCACATAATTTTAGTATCATAAAATATTGAGCAGCAACACAGCCAAAATTCAAGTACGAAGAGTCACTTGATTTGACTGTAAATGCTGCGCGCTAAGCTGACACTTTTAACATAATCGCGTGTTTCCTTCCAAGGTAAAATCTCTACCCAAATATCTTTTGGTAGACGTTGATACAATCCTTGAAAATGTTTCACCCGATTAGGGCCAACATTATAAGAAGCGGTGGCTAAAGTCGCATTGCCATCGAATAATTTTAATAACTGCCTTAAATACACACTACCTAAACGAATATTTTGTTCTGGATCCAGCAAATCCACACGACGTAATGCCAATCCGCGCGCTAACTGCTTACCGGTACGCGGCATAATTTGCATTAAACCTAAAGCGCCTGCACTGGATTTAGCATTCCAAATAAAAGCACTCTCTTGACGCATGATCGCCCAAACCCACGCTGAGTTTAAATGGGTTTTATGTGCAGCTGTCAGCACAGAATGCCGATAAGCGAATGGAAAACGTAATTTGATATCGTTGTGAATATTCGCTTTACTCGCACCCACAATAGCTAAGTCATACCAACCCCATTGTTTAGCCAATTGTGCAGCCGCTTGACGTTCGGACAAGCTCAAACTATCCAGTATCCATAACCATTCCTGACGCGCTTCACCCACAAAACCTAAAGCCAGTAATTCTTTAGCACGTTGTATGGCAAGATTGTTCTCGAGTGCGGCACGATCACCCCAAATATTACGCGTAGACGGATGATAGTTTACCTTCAAACGTTGACTGGCAAGCACACCATAATAATCAACTTCTTTAGCAAGACTTGTATAAATGCTTTTTGCCGCTGCGGTTTGCTTGGTTTCGGCTAAGGCCCGCGCCCGCCAATAACGCCAACAGGCTTGTTGTTGTTCTTTGTATGACAAATGATCCAACCAATAAAGCACCTTATCCCATTGACCATTTAACAAACTATTCCGTACGCGCCATTCACGTAAGGTCGCATCCGCATAAGCGGGTTTAATTTTTTTTAACCAAACACCCGCTGCACTGTGACCACGTCTAGCTAAACCGATAGCGAGATCAGCCAATATTTGCTGGGTTTCTGCTTCAGTTAAATCATAGACTTGACTTAATTGCGACCAGTCTTCTGCTAATGTGATAGGATCTTTATTCGCCAAACGTTTCATGCCAAACAATAAAATTTTTCGATCGATAATATTATCAGGATCAAATTGATTGCTGTATTTAATTAACAAAGGATAGCGTTGCACTCGATACCAATGGTTAACCTGTCGACGTTGTGCAGACGGTAAAAATTGTGCGACATGTTGGATAACGTTGACATTATTTTTGTTCATCGCTTGATCTAATTTTTTCCAAATTAAATCGGAATTCAATCCGCCGGATTGTTCCCAACGAGCAAAAACTTTACGACAAACACTTGGTGGTGAATTAACTTTTAACCAGAGTGGGGCTATTTTTTTAAATGCTAAAGATTTTTGTTGCGTGGCTAATAAAGATTGCAGGTAATAACACTGTAATGGTGTACCATAAATAGGTTGATAGTAATGAATGAAATGATTCCAATCCTGTTTTTTAGCCAAATAAGCTAACCAATCAGCACGTAGTCTAACAGCCAAGGGTGTATCGTTATAGGTTTGTAAAAACTCATCGATTTCGCTGCTATTGGCATAAGGCCCTTGTTGTTTTAATTTGCTAAAAATTAAATAAGGATATAAAGGATAATCTTTTAGTTTAACTTTTAATGCAGAAAACTGTGGATAATGTTTAGTCATTAACAGCTGTCTCGCCTGCCAAAAGAGTTTTCGTTGTTGATCTCTATTCTCAGCGTGGGCTAAGCATGGCCATATCAAGAGTAAACTTATGATCAATACGGTGCTTTTTATAGTCCCCATAGCATTCTAAGAGTAGGAAAAATTTATGCCCCTCTATTTTATATATATCACTTTAGGGCTGCTTACCAGCTTAATCGCTTTTACATTATTGCATTTTTATAAATTAGAACGTCAACACGACAAATTAATCCAAATGGAAAGTCGTTGGACAGATATCAATCGTTTACTCAATCAATTACACGATACGCGGGTTAGTGATCAACGTCATACCGCCGCCAGTAAAGAGCAACTTTTACTTGAACTCCATACCTATCGTCAACAATTTGATCAACACCAACTCAGTAGTTTAAAACTGTTACAAGATAGCCTACAGCAAGGTTTACAACATATCAGCCAACGTATGGACAAATTAACTGAAAACACCCAAGAAAAATTATTGGCGATTAGTGGTCAAGTCGAAAAACGTTTATTTGATGGCTTTGCACAAACCACTGCTACATTTGCTGATGTGGTAAAACGACTGGCGTTGATCGATGAAGCACAAAAACGCATCACTGAACTTTCCACCAATGTGGTTAATTTACAACAAATTCTTGCCGACAAACGCTCGCGCGGTGTTTTTGGCGAAGTACAACTACATGCCTTAATCGAAAATGTCTTACCTGCAAAAAATTACAGTTTGCAACATACCTTAAGTAATGGAAAACGTGTCGATTGTCTGTTACTGCTACCCCCGCCCACCGGCAGCATTGCCATCGATGCTAAATTTCCCTTAGAAGGTTTTAAAAAATTAACCGAAATCGATCTACCAAAAAGTGAACAACGCGCAGCAGCAACACAATTTCGCCAGGATATCCGCCATCATATACAAGCTGTCGCCAGTAAATATATTATTCCCGGCGAAACTTCAGAAGGTGCTTTATTATTTATTCCTGCTGAAGCAATTTTTGCCGAAATTCACGCCCATTATTATGATTTGGTCGAAGAAGCACAGCGTCAACGCGTCTGGTTGGTCTCACCGACAACGATGATGGCGGTTCTCACCACCACCAGCGCCATTTTAAAAGATGCCGCGACACGTGAGCAAATCCATTTGATACAAGAACATTTAAGTGTCTTAGCCAAAGATTTTTCACGTTTCAAAAAACGCATGGATGCTCTATCCCGTCACATACAACTCGCCTATACCGATATTCAAGACGCTAAAACCTCGGCCGATAAAATTACTTCACGTTTTGAAAAAATCGAAAAAGTGGAGTTAACTACCCACCTAACTGAATAAGCTTTATTTATATTTTAATCCCATAGTTGTTATGCAAAAAATTAGTTATGGGATAAATTTTAAAATACTTAACATTAGACAAACAAACCTTTTATATTAATTAAAAAATACAGGCTGCTCACCTTCAGTAAGTAAGTGCAAATTTTTTGTTAAACTAATTTCAGGCACTAAGACCATTTAGTTCTCTTGCTTCTTCTTTTTCGCTCGGCTCGAAATTAATAGACGCATGAAATCTGAGTAATAGTGGAGAAAATTTATCTTTTGCAGTATCTTGATAGGGGACATTCCACTGGAATTCTTCATGTATAAATTTCTGGATCGAAGAAATCTGCTTGTTAAATGCTTCACACACAACAACACCTTGTTTAGGTTCAAGTAATTCAAGAACCGACTCAAAATCAGAACCACTTTTTATGATTTCAGGGAGCTTAGCTTTTAGTGATTCGAAAGCGACTGTACCTTGCTCAGGAGTAAGGTGTTTAAAAACCTGCGCAAAATCAAAGCCATCTTTTATCTCAGATAGCTTAGCTTCTAGTAATACGAAGGATGGTAATTGTCTGGCATACTTTAACCTCGTACAAACAAATTTATAATCATTTAGACTATGCTAATGCGCAATTCTTAAAGTTATCTTAGGGCACTTCTAAAAATTAGGGAATTTGCTGTAAAACTGAGGATTTTATAAAGGG
>DAIQAW010000123.1:0-3866 GCA_036781465.1 Candidatus Aquirickettsiella sp. | reverse complement strand
ATTAATATATAAGCTACAAATTGTGGAAAACTTAGTACACCGATAACTGCATTGAGAGAATAATGAGTTAGTTTAAATGGGTTGATTATACTGTTGAGATGAGCTTCTGTTTTTTTCTCGGCAGGTAATTGCGAAAAACTATCAATAGCCTAGTTAATTTTTGCAATTAACTCTTTTTTTGTGTATCAATATTATTATTTTTTATTAGGGAGGAGGCATTTTGAATTAATTCTAAAGTACCTACTATATTCACCCAGATATTTAGAAAAGCAGGGCCGGCTTGTAACGCCATCTGTGTATTATCCACATACTCCTGTTTTTCATCATCATATATGTTCATGAAAAAATTAGGTGCTACACAAGCAATAGAAAATAGTGTTGCTGTGATATATTTCCAAGGCATACTACGAAATTTGGGCAGTTCAGCAAAACTAAGAAAACTTTCGTAATTAAAAATGGAATTCGTGATGCTTCCACCCAATGCGGCAGGGTACTGAAGAGTGCTGCTAACAGCGGCAGCCGCACTATAAGAGGATGGCCAATACATATAACCACTAAATGCTGATACGCCCGCTAAACCTATTTTTTTATGGATTTGATGGGATTTCTTTTTAGTTTTTGGAAAAAAGAAGGAGAATTAGTGTTTGTTGAAATAGGAAGTAAAGGCTCAATTTCATCAGTTGGTATTTTTTTTAACCTTGGTAAGGAGTGAATTTTTTTCTTGAATAATTAATTATAAGAAAGAATAATTAATTATTCGTAAACTAACAAGAAATTAATAAAGAAAATTTTATTAATTACAATTTAAACGGAGGATCAATACATGTCTTTTTTCATCAAGACCCGCAATTTGTAATGATTTCGTATCAATAAGTTTGAAGTCTATATCCAGTGTATTAATCTCTTCCTTGGGATATTGTCCTTTCATTGCTAAAAAAATTCCATTTTCGCAGCATAAATGTCTTGTTTTATGTAAAAATTCATTGAGCCGGCTAAAGGCCCGACTTACTATGCTATTAAAGCAATTTTCAGGAGAATATTTTTCGACGCGCAAAGGAATAATGTCTACGTTATTAATCATTAAAGTCTGCATGACATGTGTTAAGAAACGGGTTTTTTTTCCGTTACTATCTAATAAGGCAAAACGATAATGAGGATGAGTAAGCGCTAAAGGAATGCCTGGTAAACCAGCGCCCGTACCCACATCAAGAATGCGTGGACCTTGTAAATAAGGACTAATAGCAAGACTATCGATAATATGTTTGGAGAGCATCTGCAAAGGATCGCGAATACTGGTTAAATTATGTATTTGGTTCCATTTATGTAGTAGCAACACATACTCAACTATTTTTTTGCTAGTTATTTCATTAATACTGAAATGATTTTGGCTTAATTGATTTAATAGTTCGGCATGTAATTGTTGGAAAGCGACCATTAGATTTTCCACATTAGTTGCATAAGCATTGGTTTATAAAAATGTTTCTAAGCCATAAACTAATTTTTTTAACGATAAGACTTTTTTGCAAGCCAATAATATGCCGGGCATAAAGGCATTACGGTCTATCGTTTCATGGCTGATCACCAGATTTCCACCGAGATGACCAAATATCACCTCTTGTTTGGCGAGGAATCCCGGTAGCCGTAAGGCATGTATCGGGATTTGATCTTTAACGGCACCACGTGCCCCAGCTAATGTTTCATGAATTTTTTTAGCGCTAGGTTGTTTTTTTCTGGCAGAACTAATTAATTCAGCTGTTTTTATAGCGGTTGCAGAAGGAGCATCCAATTTATTTTCATGATGCGTTTCGATAATTTCGGATTCGGGAAAATACTGCGCGGCTTTTTCGGCAAAGCGCATCATTAATAAAGCTCCGATACAAAAATTAGGTGCAATGATTCCGCCTAAATTTTTCTCAGCGCAAAGATTTTGAAATTCTTGTATTTGTTTCGGAAGTAAACCACTAGTACCGATAATAGGATGAGCACCGGCTAAGATAATATTTTTGGTATTTTCGTATACGACGGCTGCATTGGTGAAATCAATGACAATATCGGCTTTTGTAGTGAGGATAGCTTTTTTTAGGTCATCTTTATTGTGTGTTTCTCCCACTAAGTCTAGCGTTTTATCTGCATGAATAAATTTAACAGTGGTTTGCCCCATACGGCCCGCGGCGCCGTTAACAAGAACTCGGATAGACACGATAAATTCTCCTGTTGTTGCAAGGGGTGAGAGTGACTATACTCTATACTTCGCACTTGAATTTTTGTTTGTGTTGCCGTTCAACTCGCAATCCTCATGTAACTTGAATAAACGAAGCTTGCTTCATTCTCGCGGCGCCTTGTCAAAAATTCCACTGCTATGAGTATATATTTTATGAAATTATCTAGTAAAGCAAATCTTTATCTTCTTTTAGCAACTTTGATGTGGGGAATTACTTTCCCACTGACTCGAAATGCGTTGAATGAAGTTGATCCATTTGTATTTGTAAGTTTACGTTTTACTTTAGCTACGTTAGTTTTGTTGCCTAATGTCTGGATTTTGCTTCAAAATACAACCCGAACTATTTTGCGGGGCAGCTTAATCATTGGTGTTCTGAATGCGGGAGCTTATCTTTGTCAAACCATCGGTTTGCAGACAGTGCATTCCTCGCGTGCGGCGTTTATAACGGGTGCAAGTGTTATTTTAGTGCCCTTTCTAGCGCCATTGTTTAAATTAGAAAAACCGAGCAGCTTGGATTTGCTGTGTGCAGGCATAGGATTTATAGGTCTGTATGTCTTAATGGATATCAAGCACCTTTATATAGGGCATGGAGAGCTATGGGTTTTTTTGGGTGCTATCTTTTTTTCTTTACAAATTACGTATCTACAACGTATTAACCAATTAATTGGCGACTACCAATTATTAGCTTTTTATCAACTTTTGTTTACAGTACCTTTTGTATTTTTATTTACTAAAGACCATTCTTTTATTGCTGCTTTGCAACCGCAAGCTTTAGTGGACATCTTATTTTGTGCTGTATTTGCGACAAGTTTGGCGTATTATTTACAGAATAAATATCAAAAATTTACAAGTGCCCCCAAAGCGGCGTTGATATTTGCTTTAGAACCGGTATTTGCTAGCCTATTTGGCGTGCTAATTAATCATGAAATGCTAGCAAAAACCACAGTAATTGGTGGTTCTCTATTGTTGTTAAGTTTAATCCTTCCAGCGATAGTGAATATGAAAAAAATCTGATCATTTCATCAAATAATAGGTAATAAAATGACCGAAGTAAAATCTACCTTTCTTAAAGATTATACCCCCCCTACCTTTTTAATTAATACGGTTGAATTAACCTTTAAGTTAGATGAAAATTTGACACAAGTTAACTCACGTTTAATGATTATTCGTGATTCCGCACCCGAAAATAAAAATAAATCGCTGATTTTGCAGGGCGATAATTGTGAATTAATTTTTATTAAACTCGATGGTCGACCTTTATCGATTAAAGAATATCAACTTAAAGATCAGGAGTTAGTCATTCCTCAAGTACCCAATCAGTTTAGTCTTGAGATTGAAACTAGAATTAAACCTAAGGCAAATACAGCATTAAGCGGATTGTATGTTTCTCGAGGAATTTTTTGTACTCAATGCGAGGCAGAAGGTTTTCGTCGTATTACTTATTTTTTAGATAGGCCTGATGTATTAGCGCGCTATACGACTACTATTATTGCTGACAAAATAAAATATCCCATTTTGTTGTCTAACGGAAATAATATCGCAGCGCAAGATTTAGAAAATAATCAGCATTCTATTACTTGGGAAGACCCTTTCAAAAAACCGAGTTATTTATTTGCATTAGTTGCAGGTGATTTAGAATATATAC
>DAIQAW010000122.1:0-3906 GCA_036781465.1 Candidatus Aquirickettsiella sp. | reverse complement strand
GCGCCTATCGCGGGCTCCTTGACTTCGCACTTTGTGCTCTCCATGTCTCGTCGCAGGCAAAATAAAATCGTGATAATTATGCGAGCCCTATAAAGTGATGTCAAATAAAGACAATAATTGTTACCATATCCATGGCATTATAATAGAAACCGGCTACTTGAATATTTTCATCTTGCGATGGGAATTTTTTTAGAAGCTAATTATTTTCGTTCCTCATGAGTAAACTCCAATTTAGCTTGAGCTAGAACGAACCAGGAAAAAAACACTCTAGTTCTCTAGGAAACTAATCGATGTTTTTAAAAAAAATTCTAGTTTATTTGAGTCTACTATTTTCATCCTCATTGTGTTGGGCAGGGGATGTACACGAATATCATTTAAAAAATGGATTAACTGTACTAGTTGAAGAAGATCATCGCGCTCCGATAGTGATCTCAGAAATCTGGTACAAAGTGGGTAGTAGTTATGAACCTAATGGAATAACAGGGATCTCACATGCTTTAGAGCATATGATGTTTCGAGGAACAAAAAAATTTGGACCCGGTGTGCTTGAAAAAATTGTCTCTGAAAACGGAGGAGAGCAAAATGCTTTCACCGATTCAGATTTTACTGCTTATTATCAAAAATTTTCTGCAGATAAATTAGCCGTTAGCTTTGAATTAGAAGCCGATAGAATGCGAAATTTATTATTACGTCCACAAGATTTTCTTAAGGAAATTCAGGTGGTAATGGAAGAAAGACGAATGCGGGTTGACGATAACCCTCAAGAAATTTTGTTAGAACGACTTAATGCTGCTGCTTTTGTTGCAAGTCCTTACCATCATCCTGTTATCGGTTGGAAAAACGATCTCCAAAATATGACGGTGGAAGATTTATGTAAATGGTATGAAACCTGGTATGCACCAAATAATGCGATACTCGTCGTGGTCGGTGATGTAAAACCTAATTTAGTTTATCAACTCGCACAAACTTATTTTTCTAATTTGAAACCTATTACTCTCCCTAAAATAAAACCCGAAAAAGACTTACCTCCTTTAGGCGAAAAGCGTCTCATCATTCATACTCCTGCTCAGTTACCTTGGTTGGTGATGGCTTATCCGGTTCCCGTTATTAAACAAGATTTAAATAGTCAGGATCCTTATGTTTTACATCTAATTGCCACATTATTATCAGGAGGGAATAGTGCTCGTTTTGCGAAAAACCTGGTTCGCGATCAACAAATCGCTGCAGATGCAAATGCATTTTATAATCCTATCAATCGTTTAGACAGCTTATTTTTATTGCAAGCCACACCGACTTCTGGGCATAGCTTATCAGAACTTGAATCAAACTTATTAAAACAAATCAAGCAAATACAAACCTTTAGTGTAAATACTGAAGAATTGGCACGCGCAAAAGCACAAATCGCTGCAAACAAAATATACCGAGAAGATTCTATAACTGCAAAAGCAAATGAACTTGGAAATTTAGCGGCAATTAATTTACCTTGGGAAATCGAGCGCGATTATCTAAAACATATTAATGCTATCACTCCACGTCAAATACAAACGGTTGCGAATAAGTATTTGCTTGCTTCGCATTTGACTATAGCTTACTTACTTCCTGTATCCATCAATACAACCGCTTCCGATTCAAAATCTTTATCTGTTTTAGGGTCTACGCATGCTCGTTAAACCTTTCTTTTATTTTTTTATTTTTTTATCGATATTTATTCTTAGTTCTGCACAAGCTGAAATTTCACCCGTTATTCTAAAAATTGAACATTGGTCTACTAAAAATGGTGTACCTGTTTATTTTGTTGCTAAAAATGAAATACCTATTATAGATATTGGCGTATTGTTTCATGCGGGTTCTGCTAAAGATAATAATTCGCCAGGAATAGCTCTATTTACAGCCCAAATGCTCGATCAAGGCACACAAAATTTAAATGCGGATCAAATTGCTAATCGTTTTGAAGCGATCGGTGCTCATTATAGTGCTAGTACAAACCAAGATATGACCGCCTTAAATTTACGCTCACTCAGCGCTCCTCCATTCTTCAATCAAGCATTGAACAACTTTTCAGCTTTACTTAAGGAGGCTACTTTCCCTGACGTGGCAATAAATCGAATAAAAAAACAAATGTTAATCGCCCTACAACAAGAAGCACAAACACCTAGCGCGATTGCCGCTAAAACCTTTTATAAAAATTTATATGGTTTTCATCCTTATGCTTCCCCTGTATTGGGAGATAAAATGAGTATTGAGCAACTATCCCAAAAAAAATTATTAAATTTTTATAATGACAATTATGTTGCACAAAATGCCATGATCGCTATTGTAGGAAATAGCACTAAAGCTAAAGCAATAACTATAGCTGAACAGATTTCTGCCATGTTGGCGAAAGGAAAAACGACTCTCTCTACCAACCCACCTATCTCTCCGCATTTAAAAAATCATATTATAAAAATTCCTTATCCGTCCAAACAAACGACTATTTTTTTAGGTCAAATCGGTATTGCTGTAAACGATCCAAATTATTTTCCCCTCCTTGTGGGTAATCAAATTTTAGGTGGGGGGATTCTTACCTCAAAACTTTTTAATGAGGTTAGAAATAAAAGAGGTTTATGTTATGGAATAAATAGTGGATTCAAGCCAATGCAAGTCGCTGGCCCTTTTTTTATCGTATTACAAACACGTCGAGATCAAGCGGCTAAAGCACTCTCTTTAACTCAACAAATTTTAAAAAATTTCCTAGCCAAAGGACCCACTGCGCAAGAAGTATTGGAAGCAAAACAAGCTTTAATAGGCAGTTTTCCAACTTCTATTGCAAGTAATGAGGATATTTTAGCCGCCACCGAAAAAATTGGCTTTTATAAACTACCTTTAGATTATTTAGATTCTTATCAACAAAAAATTAATTCAGTTAGTTTAGAACAGATTAGACACGCTTTCCAAAGGATTAAACCAAAGAAAATGATTGTCGTCATGCTCGGAAAAGAATAACTATATTGGATGATAAACCTCCCTACTTATATGTTGATAGGTATCGACTACAATAGTTGGCGGTATGGGAAAAAACATAGTCGGAGCGGGGGTTGTATAAATAACAGATCCAGGCTGAGAGTGGTTATAAAGATTAGTTTCTAAAGTATTCATTTGCAATGATGCTGGAGCATTTAAGCAAGAAGTCGACTCCGTTTGAGACTGATTATTGTCAACAATGGTAGTTGGCATATCAACGTCTAGTGGGTCTATCCTGCTTATAAGAAAGTTATATCTACTGGCAGATGTAATGGCCTTTAAACTAACTTTAGCCCGCTCTTTATTAGCATATTCTACTTTTAAACGTGCCCTCATCTTACTACATTCATCAGTCGATTTTACAATTTCAGTTAATAGGCTATGTTCTTTGCTATCACTCGTTTGATAGTCTTGCGACGATAAAGGCTTTTCTATACTTGGATTAAACTTTTCTGATTGTTCTTCACTCAAATTTCTTACAGGATTCTTTTCTACTATCTCTTTAATTGACTGATTGGGGTGTGAAATAACAACTTTCTTCTCATAATGCTCAGATTTTTTTTCTTTTATCCCATGCTGTATCTTTTTTTTCTCATTTAAAACCTTGCATGCTTTTTCATAGGAATTAGCCTTATCAATAATGCGAGACAACTTAATTAATCGATTATCGGTATCACATTTAATCAGCCTAATTAATTTTTCTAACCAACTTGATTGCTCTTTTAAACGGATGTAATCATTAGATAGATTACCCTTTTTATTTGACGTTTCACTTTTTGTCATCGATTTAGAAAAGAATAAGGATCGACTAGGGCCTTCAACTAAAGAAATAGAGGACCTATCTAAAATTTTCTTTGCTTCATTATTGTACTTGCGATATTCATCTAGTATTGGATTAACTTGACT
>DAIQAW010000121.1:0-3945 GCA_036781465.1 Candidatus Aquirickettsiella sp. | reverse complement strand
ATTTTCAATAGTTGGAAAAGAAGAACGTCGATAAACCGTATCAGGAAAAGGATTGAAGGGAATTAAATTTACTTTAACAGGAATCCCTTCTAAAATTTTTATTAATTGCCGCGCATGTTCAGGTTGATCATTTATTCCTTCTAGCATGACATATTCCATGGTAATACGCCTTCTATTATCTCCTTTAAAATAATTTCGACATACTTCTAATAATTCAGCAAGAGGATATTTTTTATTGATAGGAACTAAACGATTCCTTAGTTCGTCATTAGGTGCATGTAAAGATATTGCCAGGGCTACTTCACTTATTTCAGATAAACGTCGCAATGCAGGAACTATACCTGAAGTACTTAAAGTAACACGGCGCTTAGAAAAACCATAGGCAAAGTCATCCATCATTAGATTCATTGCTTTAACAACATTATCAAAATTTAATAAAGGCTCTCCCATACCCATCATCACAATATTACTGACAGTATGATCATGTCGTAAAGATCCATCTGACAAACTTCGCACCGCCAACCATACTTGTCCAATAATTTCTGCTACGGTTAAATTACGACTAAATCCTTGTTGCGCGGTTGAGCAAAAACTACAATTCAATGCACAACCTACTTGCGATGAAACACACAAAGTGCCTCTACTTACCTCAGGAATAAAAACCATTTCGATACAATTACCATCATCCAGTCGTAACAACCATTTTCTAGTACCATCATCAGACTGTTTTTCAAAAACTATTTCTGGTAAATTGATTTGTGCTATTGATCTAAGTTTTGAACGCAATGATTTACTTAAATCACTCATCATCTCGATATCCTTACCCTTTTGATGAATCCATTTTAAAACCTGCTGTGCTCGATAAGGTTTTTCTCCTAATTCTTGAAAAAAAAGCTCCATTCCTTCCCGATCAAAATCGAGCAAATTCTTTAGGGGTAAGTTCATTACTTAGAACCTTCGCCAAAACATTGATCTTGAGTGAAAAAGAAAGCAATTTCTTGATTAGCTGTCTCAATACTATCGGATCCATGAACAGCATTTTGACCAATACTTTCTGCAAAATCTGCACGAATTGTACCTGGGAGTGCCTGTTGAGGGTCAGTAGCCCCCATCAATTCACGATTTTTTAGAACTGCATTAACTCCCTCTAAAACCTGTATCATCACTGGCCCTGAACACATAAACTTAACCAATTCATTAAAAAAAGATTTATCTCTATGTATTTCATAAAATTTTTCAGCTTGATCTTTCTTCAGCTTCTCCATTCTTGCTGCAATAACTTTTAATCCCGAGTTTTCAAATCTTTTAGTAATCTCGCCTATACAATTTTTTCTTACTGCATCAGGCTTAATAATAGAAAGGGTCTTTTGAGTTGTCATAAATGCCTCTTACTTTTGTTCTAACAAATTATTTATTTTTAGAATAAATAAGTCTACTCGCAGCAATTGGGTTTTTGGGTTGACCACGCTTTGAAACAATCTGCGCGTACACATAAGGATTGTGAGTTGAGTGGGCAGCACAGGCAAAAATTCAAGTGCGAAGAGTATATTATACAGACTTAATAGCTCGGTACTATAGGTTTAATATGACTATACCTTCTGAGGATGTTTCTGAAATCTTAAAGGGTCCTATAAGAATTAGATGCCTTAAAAAAACGGTTGTTCATACCTTGAAAAAAGCTTACAAGATTTTCGAATTTCATCTATTAATTGACTTGATCAGCTTTTTGAAGCAAATTCAACATTCTATTCGGGAAATCCGTTAATATACCATCTACCTCTAAAGCTAGTAGCCTTTCCATTTCTTCTATTTCATTGACCGTCCAAACATCCACCCGTATATTTTTTTTATGTGCCGCTTTTACAAAATGTGCTGTTACCATTTCATAAGGAGCTTCTAAGGCAGTAGCAGATAATATAAAAGGACGAGTTAAAAATAGTTTGCTCAATTTAGAAAAGCGATCTAGCTCAGCTTGTGTACCTGCGGTTGCAATGTTATGACAGAGCCTACGCACTACTTTCATAGTCCGTGAGTTAAAAGCAGATACTAATACCTGTTTAGTTTTTTTATGCTGATTTACAAGCTCCCTTAAAGCCGCTACAATAGGAGGATCATTTTGTTTTATCTCTATATTGATAACTTGCTTTGGAAAAGCAGCAAAAATTTCATTTAAACTTGGAATTTCTATTCCTTGACCCCGAAAAGGAAATGTATGACCTTCATCACTAGTCCAACGATATCCTGCGTCTAATTTTTTCAATTCAGCTAATGTGAGATCTTGTACTAATCCTTTAGCATTTGTTGTACGATCCACAGATTCATCATGGATAGCAACTAAAACCCCATCCCTAGTCATATGAATATCGATCTCACTTAAATCTGCTCCTAGTTTTGCAGCCTCCTGCAATGCAAATAAAGTATTTTCAGGCCATAACCCCGCTCCTCCACGATGAGCAATAACAAGCGGTTTTGCATTAACCTGATAAAATGGATACATACAAATCCCATAATACTTAGTATAAATATATCTTTGTTTGATAAAAAAATATGATAAAATATTCCACATTTATAGCATGTAAAGCCTTAAAATACTAACTCAAAGCTTACTTGTATTCTTGTCCAATGAGGTCTTTTTTCCATGAAGGAATACCATTATACTCCTATATCCACGGAGTCTACACGATCTACCTTTTTCGACTATATTAATAATATTAACATCCCTCCGATAGATTATTTTGCTGTAGGTATAGAGAATCATGCCCAAAAAAAACTCACTTCTCTTATCTCCAGATTAGAATGGCAAATTTATTTCGATAAAAACCAAATAACCAATAAAGACCCTTTAATTCAAGCTAAAAAATTAACTCAAAGAAATATTATACCTTTTTCAGAAATAGACTATATTGATTCGTTAGGAAAAGAAGTCATGCGACAACGATCATTACATGG
Source organism: Candidatus Aquirickettsiella sp. (assembly GCA_036781465.1). Lineage (GTDB taxonomy): Bacteria > Pseudomonadota > Gammaproteobacteria > Diplorickettsiales > Diplorickettsiaceae > Aquirickettsiella. The sequence goes on along the minus strand of DAIQAW010000121.1, from coordinate 996 downwards.
TATGAAAAATGGTCTAATGCTTATACATAAACAACATCATCTAAACTATATGATTGTATTAGCTACCGGACTCTCGAAATTTAATCATTTTAACTTCCTCACTAAATACTATACTCAAATTACTAGACTTAAAAATGACCTTACTAAGATTATTGAGAGAGAAAGTAACTATGCTCTTCGCACCTAATTTACTCTTTTCTCGTATTTTATATATAATCCTTCCGAATCCATTTTTACGGCATTTTGTCAAAACTCACTGTATGAGTACATTTTGAGCTAAAAGATATTATTTTCATCTACTCGTCTTTTCTTCGGATCCAGATAACCGCTGCAGCAGATTCTATATCTGCATCAAAAATAATAGGTTCTGCCGTTCTTCCAAGAGGATTCAAACAAGCAAGATTAAAACGTCCTAAAGAGTCTTTAAAAAGTCGCCGGAAATATTGTCCACCATCCTTCAAATAAATGATACAGTCTTTATTGACGATGGAATCAAATTCGCTACAGGGTCTAAGCCTCCCACCTACATAATCTCCAGCTCGATAATGGGGGCTCATTTCATCATTAGAAACGATCATAACTACCGCATTAGCGTATCGATCTCGAAACTCCTGAGCATCTCGCATCATAGCAATCTCATCATCTGCATCGATAGGTAAGTTAATAATTTCGCTAGGCATTGCAAAATAATGGCCTAGTGAAAGCCTAACCGTAGGATCTAATCCTTTGCCATCTGCTATCCAAGCTTCATCCACTATTAAACCTTCATTTTTATAGACCGCTACACAACGTTTAATACCATTTTTTGAAATTTTGATCATGCTATTTTCCCAAGATTTCAAAGTAATTTCTGGCAATTTATATTTCTTTTCTATATACGCCCGAGTCAATCGCAAAATTGAACGTAAATATTTAAGTCTTGTGCCTGGAGTATCTAAATTACGTTGAAGTAATGCCTTAGACATAATAATCAGTCTCCTTGTAAGAGATATTTAT
>DAIQAW010000120.1:0-4092 GCA_036781465.1 Candidatus Aquirickettsiella sp. | reverse complement strand
AAAATGATAATTCCTTATTAAAAATAAATTAGCTATTATGAATAATAATTACAACTTTCAAAATGAATAAAATAGTATGCCGAATATCAAAATTGTAAGTATGGGGAAATATCTTCCAAAAAATAAAATTTTATCATTTGATCTTGATGCTAAGCTTGGGTTGTCGCCTGGAAGCGTAGAAAAAAAATCTGGACTTATTTCTCGACATTTTTCCGAAGCCAATGAAACTACTTCCTTCATGGGCGCAGCCGCTTCTTTGGAAGCAATAAGAAATGCGAATATTGAGCTTACAAGTATAGATGTCATTGTCAGTGCATGTGGAGCAGGTGAACAACCCATTCCTTCTACAGCCTCACTAATTCAAAAACAATTAGGTTTGGGAAAGTCAGGTGTAGCTTGTTTTGATATTAATAGCACCTGTTTAAGTTTTTTGACCGCTATAGATATTCTCTCCTATTTAATTAGCAATGAACGCTTTAAGCGAGCTCTTATTGTATCCAGTGATATTCCATCCGCTGGAATTAATTGGCAAGATATGGAAACATGCACCATTTTCGGCGATGGGGCTGCTGCTTGCATTATTGAGAAAAGTGATGGTTCCAGTCGTATTTTAAGTTCCTTCATGGAAACGCACAGTTTAGGTTCCGATTATTGTCGCTTAGAAGCAGGCGGGACGCGTATTCCACCAGCTCGACCATTCAATCATCGTTATGGTTTATTCTATATGGATGGGAAGAAAGTCTTTAAATTAGCGAGTCAATTAGTTGTTCACACGCAAGAAGTTGTTTTCAAAAAAGCAGGACTAACCATAGATGATATTGATTGGTTTGTTCCACATCAGGCAAGCTTGCTTGCCATGCATCATATTCGTAAAAAAATTCATATAGCTAAAGAAAAATTTGTTGATATTTATGCAACCCATGGAAATCAAATGGCTGCTTCCATTCCCACGGCATTATATACGCTTATTAAAGAAAAAAAACTAAAACGGGGTCAATTAATATACCTTATGGGTACAGGTGCAGGTCTCTCTTCAAGTGGTATGATTATGAGATATTAAAATGCTAGCAGTAGTAACAGGTGCAACAGGTTGTCTAGGAATGGCCTTGTGTCGCCTGCTAAAAGAACAAAAAGAACTTCATGTTATTGGTTTAGGTCGAAACAAAGCCCTTGGCGAACAGGTGTCAGCGCTGGGTGTCGAATTCCGAACATTGGATCTAGAGGATGAACATGCTTTGCAGGAAGTGTGTAAAGAGAGTAGTGTGATTTTCCATTGTGCAGCGCTGTCTTCTCCCTGGGGAAAATTTCAAGCTTTTTATGAAGCAAACGTGAGAGGAACACAACATATCGTTCAAGCAACACCAAAGGGCTCGCGTTTAATTTATGTTTCATCCCCCAGTATTTATTTTAACTTTAAATCTCAATATGATATTAAAGAAGACGCATCTTTAGCCTTTAAAGCGGCTAATTTTTATATTGAGACAAAGCGAGAAGCCGAAAAAATCATTAAACATGCACACTTGAATCATGGTTTGGATGTCATCACTATTCGACCTCGAGGAATTTTTGGTCCTTATGATCGATCGATATTGCCCAGGATCATGGCGCTTTATAAAAGGGGTAAAGTACCAGTTATTGGTAAAGGTCGACAGTTCATAGATATTTCTTATGTGGATAATGTTGCTGATAGTCTCATAAAAGCTGCCAATGCTCCTCCTATTTTTAGTGGAAACATTTATAACATTACGAATGACCAGCCCATGGCTTTGATCGATATTTTAAAGCTGCTCTTTGAACAATTGGAATTAAATGTTCAATTTAAATATTTATCCTATTATGCACTAAAACCTATTGCTCATCTATTTAACCTTATTTATAAATTGCCATTTATAAAATCTGAACCTCCTATAACTCCTTATACGCTAGGCATTATGACATTTGGACAGACTCTTAATATTGAGCGGGCCAAAGCGGATCTGAAATACAAGGCTAGCTTAAGTATCGAAGAGGGCATTAAGCGCTATGTTCAATGGGCCAAGCAAGCATGCTAAGTTTTCAATGGTTCCAAGCAGGATTTTGCAAGCACTATGCGTGTGTTACTTTACAGGGCGGAAAATTTAAAAAATTACGATATCCTGCATTATGTTTTTTTATCCAACATCCCCGCTTCGGGAATATTCTTTATGATACCGGCTACAGTCAGCGCTTTTGTGCGTTAACCTCTTCTTTTCCCGAGTGTATTTATCAATGGATAACCCCAGTCACACAAACCCAAGATTTAAAAGTACAGTTGCAGGCTAAAAATATTAATCCTGAAACAATTAATTTTATTATTATTTCTCACTTTCATTCAGATCATCTAGGCGGTTTAATGGATTTCCCAAACGCAAAATTTATTTGTCATTCAGAGGCCTGGAAAAGCATTAAGCATCTAGGACGATATAGGAGTTTATTTAGAGCCTTTATTCCTCGTCTATTGCCAAAAGATTTTGAAATTAGATTACAATTATTAAATCACCGTCAAACTATAAAACTAACATCTGACATGATACCTTTCGATACTGGTTATGATATTTTAGGAGACGGTAGCTTAATAGTTATTGATTTACCTGGACACGCTAAAGGCCATATTGGTGTCTTATTTCAAGATAACATGGGTAAGATAATTTTTTTGGTCGGTGATAGTTGTTGGCACAAGCAAAGTTTTCAATCACTGCGAATGCCAAGTCTATTAACCTATTTATTTCATGATAATAAAAAAACCTATGTAGATACCATTCAGAAATTACATCAACTTTATTTAAAAAACCCAAAAATAAAGATTATTCCGTCTCATTGTCAACTCTCACTCAACGATCTAGCATAGGATAACTAGTAATGCTATTGACTATTTTAAAACAATATTTAAAAACTCGATGGGATCAGAGAGTGATAAACAGTCAAAAACGTTTAGAAAATTATCAGAATAGACGTTGGAAGGTTTTTAAAAAAAATGTATTGCCTCATTCTCCATTTTATAGAGAATATATTGATAAACAACTAGAAGAATTTCCAATTATAAATAAATCGATTATGATGTCTGAGTTTAATTTAATTAATACTGTAGGGTTGAATAAAGAAAGTGCCCTTGAAATTGCCTTACATGCAGAAGAAACGCGAGATTTTTCTCCCACATTAAATGGAATAACGGTTGGCTTATCTTCAGGCACTTCTGGACAAAGAGGGTTATTTTTAGTAAGCCCCAAAGAGCGTGCTTGCTGGGTTGGAGTTTTACTTGCCAAAATATTCCCTAATTCACTTTTTTATCAAGAATCAATTGCTTTTTTCCTAAGAGCTAATAGTAACCTCTATCAGTCATTAGCGAATTCATCGCGGTTAGTATTTCACTATTTTGATCTAACAGAAAATTTATCATCGCAATATCAGCAGCTAATGAAAATTCAGCCTTCAATTCTTTCAGCGCCAGCTACTGTTTTATTCGAGTTAGCACAAGCTAAGCGACAAGGTTTTATAGATATACATCCTCATACTATTTTTTCAGTGGCGGAAGTGTTGGAACCTGTTCATCAAAGCTTTATTGAGTCCGCCTTTAAAGTAAAGGTAAAACAAGTCTATCAATGCACAGAAGGGTTTCTGGGAATTAGTAACCAATATGGGGCTATACAGCTAAACGAAGAAAATTTAATTATTGAAAAAGAATGGATAGATGAATATCGATTTATCCCTATCGTTACTGATTTAAGGAGAACGAGTCAGCCTATCATACGATATAGATTGGATGATGTGTTAGTTAGGGCGCAACAATCGTTTTCACCCTTTACTGAAATCAGAACAATTGAGGGGCGTGAAGGTGATATTTGTCTTGGGATAAATAGATTCACTGAAAATACCCACCCTGTTTTTTCAGACGTTATCCGACAAGTATTGGCGAAAGTGCGTGTTGAATTAATAGATTATCAAATTAATCAGATAGAACCTCTTTCCTTTGAAATAGCTGTTTTAGCATTATTAAATAAAGAAGAAAGAAAAATAATTGAGCAAAATTTAAATAGCATATTTGTTAAATTAAATTGTAAAATTCCGTATTGGAAA
>DAIQAW010000119.1:0-4099 GCA_036781465.1 Candidatus Aquirickettsiella sp. | reverse complement strand
TATTTCCTTTAATATCACCTACTAAAAAATTTAATTGTGCTATAGCAATGCGGAATGTTGTTGGCATAGTAACCTCGAGCTATCTTGCCCAGCGCATTAAAATAATAGCGATGAGCATAAAAATGAGAATAGGAAGTAATGCAGCTAAAAAGGGCGGCCATTGATAGACAATGGCAAATGGGCCAAAAAAATCATTTAAGAGGTAAAAACCAAACCCTACTGCAACCCCTGCAATAGCCCTCAAACTGGTAGCTAATGTTCTTAAATGTTTAAAGGTAAAAGGAATAGCCAAACAAAGCATAACCCATATAGCGGCCGGTTGTAGTATACGTTGCCAAAAAGCTAAAGAATAATGGCTGATGTTTAGAAGGTTTTTTCGACGATAACGAATATAATCATTAAGCTGTTTTAAAGACATTTCTTCTGGTTTAATAATTGAAATATTCAAAAGCTTAGGACTAAAGGAAAATGGCCAAATTTCATGTGCTATATGTTTGGCTTGAGTTTTGTTTAAGGTAATTATACTGCTTGCAATATCGTAGGCCTTCCAAATATTTTCTTCATAATTAACTCGTTTGGCAAAGCTTGCTTCCAATAAATTATTATTATCATCAAATTGGTAACGACTTACTTTATTTAAACGAGTTGGATCCAAAATTGATTGAATATAAATATAATTATGCCCATCTCGAATCCAAACAGCTCCTTGTTGGGTCATTAACGTTTGGCCATTTGTGGTAAGAAAAGATTTATGATTTTCTGCTAGACGAGCAGCGCGCGGTGCTAACCCTTCTCCAATCAAAACAGCTAGAAAAACAACCAGCAAAGTAGCTTTAATTAAACTCCAAGCCATTTGATAAAGAGAGACACCATTAGAATGTAATATCATTAGTTCACTGTGTTTTGCTAAAACACTTAAACCAAGAATGCTACCTAACAAGATAGCTACAGGGAAAAAACTATAAAATTGAGATGGTAGGGTCAGCAATACGTAATAAAAAGCACTTGCTAAGGTATAATGACCATTTCCTATATCACGTGTTTCTGCAATTAGTTTAATTAAGGAAAACAGAATTAATAATATTCCAAGGACAGAAAGAGTAGTGCTGATAATGGTTCTGCCTAAGTAGCGATCGATTATTTTCATGGTCTTAGTTTAACTAAATGGAGTAAGTGATACTTGACCCTATTCCATCCTAAAGCATAACACCAAGCAAATATTATGGTAAGAATGAGTAGGCCATGTATCCACCAGAGGCCCCAGCGGTAAGAAATATTTCCATTTTCTATCCAATTACGTCCTACCAGTAATAAATTAAGATACATAATATAAATGACTATGGCGGGTAATATATGCAAATATTTTCCTTGTCTTGGGTTAACTCTACTGAGTGGTATAGCTAGCAAAGCCAGAAGTAAAATTGAAATTGGTGCGGAAAGACGCCATTGTAGTTCAGAAAAATAGCTAGGTTTATTAGCTTGGTTTGCATTCCATAAAGTAATACTCGACAAAGCATCTTGTTGTTTATTAGCTGTGCTAGTATCTAAATCAATACGGATTCCATATTTTAGAAATTGTGTAATATAATACTCTGTTTGACCGGGAATACCTTGGTAACGTTTTCCTTCCACTGCAACAAAAAAAGGCTCTTTGGTGACGGGATCAATCATTTGGTAACCACTATTAGCGCTCAGTATAGTCCAGGGCGTAATTTCGGATGGTAATTTTTGTGAGTTTGTTTGTGCCATAAAAATGTTTTTTACTATTTTATGATCTGCTGAAACACTTTCAACATAAACAATACGATGACCCCCATTAGTTTGTTGAAAACTTCCAGGCTGTACAGTTTGTAACTCCACGGCTGTTCCAGTCTGGTTCAGCAGTTTATTTTGATAACGTAATAAAAAAGGGTTTAACCAAAGGTTTAAGCTAGCCACTACAGCAGTTAGCAGGAAAATAAAGGGTAGACTCATGCGGGTTAATTGACCCAAACTGAATCCGCAGGCGTTAAGCACTGTCATCTCATAATCGGCATAAAGGCGACCGTAGGTGAACAATATGGCAAGGAATAAGCTAAAAGGGAGAAGTATGGCTAAAAAACGAGGAGCTTCTAAAACTATCAATTCCCATAAAATATTCGCAGCAAATTTCCCGCCAGCTACTTGATTAAGATAATGAACAAATTCATTGCTCATTAAAATCAGGAATAATAGACTGGTTATGAGGGAAAGACTAGCAAGTATTTCTCGAGTTAAATAACGAAAAAGAATCATTTTGAAAGTTAAAAATAGAAGAATTCAAATTATTTCATAAAGAGAGTATTGAATCTAGCAAATAAGTATAAATTAGGTAAACTGATTTATATTCATTGCACATCGATGCTTGTTTATGCTTTGAAGTCCTTTTATCTTGCCATAAGATTTTCAAGAGGAGAACTGCTATTTCCCTCTTGAATGTCTGAGCCCAAGCTTGGATTGGGCTACTCTATGAGCGGGATAGTGTCGTAAAGTGCAAGGGTTATTAATAAAATAATTGAGGTGACTATGCAATATTCTATCGATTCTATTGATCTTATTAAACAGACGAGTGATTGCTTAATCGTCGGTACTTTTCAAGGTAAACGGCTATCTCAATCTGCTCAGCTATTAGACAAATATAGCCAGGGATACATCCACAAAATTTTAGATAAAGGTGATTTAATTGAAGAATGTGGTAAAAGTATTTTGCTTTATAATGTTCCAGGAATATCTGCATCGCGCGTTCTTTTAGTTTATTGCGGGGAAGAATACAATTTATCCGTAATAGATTTTCGTAAAATTATTACTTGTATGGCATGTGCCTTAAAAGCTTTACAAGTTGATGAAATAACAAGTTTTTTAACTGATATTTCAATGAAAGCATGTGTTTTTGATAAACAGATACGTCAAAGTATCGAGTTAATTGAAGATTGTTTTTATTGTTTTGATGAATTAAAAACCGATAAAAAAAATAAAATATCTTCACCGAAAAGATTTATTTTTAATCTTCCCAATTCTAAAGAATGGGTGCAAGCCACAGAGACAATAAAACAGGCTACAGCCATTATTCAAGGAATAAAATTAACTAAAGATCTAGCTAATCTGCCCGCTAATTTATGTACACCCAGCATCATGGCGGAACAAGCCAAAAAACTAGCGAATGATACCGGCCTTACACTTAACATATTAGATGAAGCTGCAATAAAAAAAGAAGGCATGGGTGCACTATTAGCAGTAGCGCAGGGTTCTGCAGAATCAGTCAAGTTTGTTACTTTAGAATATCAGGGAGCACTAGAACAACAACCTGTTGTTCTAGTCGGAAAGGGAGTAACTTTTGACTCAGGTGGAATTTGTTTAAAACCTGCCGCTGGAATGGAAGAAATGAAATATGATATGTCAGGTGCTGCTAGTGTGATGGGAATTTTAAAAGTTATTACTGAACTTAAATTGCCTATTCATGTGGTAGGCATAATGCCATTAACTGAAAATTTACCCAGTGGTACAGCAATTAAACCTGGCGATGTGATCAAAACACTAGCGGGCCTTAGCGTAGAGGTAATTAACACCGATGCAGAAGGACGTTTAATTTTGGCAGATGCTTTAACCTATAGTGAACGTTTTAACCCGGATGTAGTTATTGATATGGCTACTTTGACCGGGGCTATTATTGTTGCATTAGGTGCAGTAGCAACGGGTATGATGAGTAATAGTATGGAGCTTGCTTTGGAAATTGAAAAAGCGGGTCAACAAAGTCAAGATAGAGTATGGCCGTTACCTTTATGGGAAGAATACCAGCAACAAATCGACAGCAATGTAGCCGATATTTCTAATGTGGGTGTGGGTGGCGGTAAGAGTATTACAGCTGCTTGTTTTTTATCTCGATTTACTAAAAAATTCAATTGGGCACATTTAGATATTGCCGGAACAGCCTGGAAAAGCGGACCAGAAAAAACGGCGACAGGTCGACCGGTATCTTTAATTGTACAATTTTTATTGAATCGTTGCGAAAATAATAAGAAATAAATATTCTTAGATGAAAGGTATTCTCAACCCTACTCAAAAACTAAGAGTAGGGTGAGAT
>DAIQAW010000118.1:0-4123 GCA_036781465.1 Candidatus Aquirickettsiella sp. | reverse complement strand
ATGTAAAACTCGTTACACGACGTTTGAGACAATTTTATATGATGATGTCGCGAATCATTGGTTTGATACAAATGGATAAAATTTCTCTAAACGTACCTCATCTAGTCGCTAGTATTTTTTTAAGTCCGCTTTCATACTTATGTAAATTCTTTACAGAAATATGCATATGAATAAATTAAATAAAAACCTGGATTCCTCAGGGCCTAAAGATTCGTTTCATCGATAATTAGCGATACAACATGCTCATACCGCTCATCGTTTAGTTCAGCAACGCTATGTCAGCGATGCTAAGCCTATTTTTATCGATAAGGGGAGATAATCATGGGACGGCCCAGTAAGTTTAATCCGGTTTTAGCAGAAAATATTATTGAAGCTATTGCTCATTTAGTCCCCTTTACAATGGCTGCTGAAGCAAATCAAATTAATCGTAGTACTTTGTATGACTGGATTAATCAAGGTTTAGCGGATATTCAAGCTGGAAAGGTAAATACTGAATTAGCCAAATTTTCCATCGCTGTAAGAAAGAGTCAATGTACTACCGTTAAAGAACTACTCAATGAAATTAAACGAGGAGAGAAAGGTTGGCAATCTCGTGCTTGGATTTTGGAGAGAAGATTTCCACTGGAGTTTTCAAGCTGTACTCAAGAATTGTTGCAAATGAAAGAACAGATTGATCATATTGAAACACTTTTAAAATCCCATGACTAAATCCATTCCTAAAGGTCTATTGAAAAAACGCTTGCTGTTACAAAAAACTTTAGCCAAGCTCAGGAAAATTAATTGATCGCAGTCTTTTTATTCTATAACCAGGGCATCGGTAAATATCGATTTTTTGCTTTTAGTAAACGCTTTGTGCATTGTGCTTTACTTTGTTATGAGGGCGATTACTGTGTTTTATTTGAAATAGCACCGACTGGTTTTACTTACCGTATTTTAAAGAGTCATGATGTGAATAAAAATTTAAATGCCATTAAAAAATTACCGATGCTCAGTGCTTTTATTGCAGTACTGATTAGAGTTAAGAAAGAAATTAAACCCTGGCCCTTCAAATGGTATACCTGCAATGAAGTCTGTCGTTATTTTAGTGGGATTGATATCGGCTGGACATTTAACCCTAAACATCTCTTTAAGAAGTTAATCCAATTACAAGAACAACGCAATTATGAACTCTTAAGCTGTTGGAGACGACCATGAGTGGCGGAGGCAGTGGCAATGACGAAGCCAATCGTTTATTGGAAGAACAAATCCGCCAACAGAAAGAAGAAATAGAACAAAAAAGACAAGCGATTGTTGAACAACGTATGGCTATCATCCAAGGACAAGGTGCACAATCTTTTAATAACCCTAATCAATGAATTTAGCTACACTCTCTACACGCTATGAAGAAAGTAAGCGTTATAAAGATAAATGGTTAGCGTTATACAAAGAATTGTATACCTATGTCATCCCTGATCGAGATGCGTTTAATATTAAATTTAATTATCAAGATCAAGGTAAACCAACCAGTTTGCAGATGTGGGATAACACAGCGCTTTTAAGCGCATATCAGCGTGCGAATGATCTGCATGGACTGTTACTACCCCAGGATCGCGTTTGGGGAAAATTAAGCTTAGATTCGCATCTTATTAACGCCAATCAGATTAATGAACAGCAACCACTCTTAGATGAGGTTAACGATCAGATTTTCTTTTATTTAAATCAATCTAATTTAGCACATGGTGGCATCTAGTAATTTAGATTTAGTCGGAGGAACGGCAGCGCTTTGGATTGAATCGATTGATGATGTCACCCCCTTATACTTTCGTTCTATTCCAGCGATTACCTTAGTCGTTGAATACAGTACCGATGATGTTCTTAATACCTGTTGGTATCAATGCAAGATGAGTGGACGTAAGATCCTAGAAGATTTCCCACACTATAAAAACAAAAGAAATCTATTGGATCAACCGAATGAGCTATTGACCGTTATCTATGGTCAAATCAAATTAAAAGAAGATAAATTTTATCTGTATGCCATCTTAGAAAACGATCCCTTAACACCGTTATGGGAAACTGAACGAGATTATAATCAAATTATTATTTATCGCGACAGAGTGAGACCTGGAGAATGCGAAGGCAGAGGTATTGGTATTGATTTATTACTGACGATTCGTGATCTTAATCGCATTATCGAATACAGTCGCAAGAGCTTAGCTTTTAAAGCCAATCCTCCTTTGTTTTACGATGCAGACAAATATTTTAACCCGCATGTATTCAGGAAATGGTCAGGGGCTATGATTGCCCGCAATCCTAATGGTAGAAATCCGTTAGAAGCCTTACAGATGCCAGAATATCCTGAAGTTTTAGAGCATATTCGCGATCTCAGACAAATCATCCGTGATGCCTTTCAAGTAGATCCCATTGGTGAAGTCAATACACCAGTAAAATCAGCCACTGAAGTCTCTATACGCGAGAATCGAGCGCAAAGAACCAGTGCAACCGACATTTCTCGCTTAATTAATGAATTACCGAAGCAAGTCTTTACCATCAGTGCAAAGATATTAGCAAAGAGACGCTTGTTATCCAAGGATAAAAGTATCTATGGTATTCAATCGCATTTATTACGCTTTGATTTTCAAAGTCCACTCTATGATTTACAAAAACAGGATGATTTAAGTCATTTCACGATGATGGCGCAGATTTTACAGCAGTTCGGTGGCGAAGGTGCAGTATTAACTGCGACGAAGATGGAAGAAGTTTTACCGTTCTTAGCGGATAAACTTAATTTACCTTCCAAACTCATGAAGTCTAAACAGGAATTTGCACATTTTATGCAGCAGATGGCGCAACAGATTCAACAAAGCCAAGCACCCACACCGTCAACGTCAGCGAGTCCTATTAATATTCCATCACCCGCACAGGTACAATTCTAATGCAAGATAAACTCAATCAATTACTCAAAAAAGATCACATTAATAAGGATCAATACGATTTGTTTCTATTATTTGGACAAGGATTGGGGAGTGAATTCCTTAAAAGCCAATTGTTTCATAGCATCATGGAAGAAACGCTAATACCGACTGAATCAGGCTTTGCTTGGATCGATGGTCGTCGTTCTGTTTGGCGTGATATTCAACATACCTTAATTCACATCAATCAATTACTTGAAGGAGAAAACCATGAGTGAAATCATTGAAGAATTACCTGTTGAAGAGCAGCCCAAACTCTATGCGGGTAAATATAACAGTGTTGAAGAACTCGAGAAAGCCTATAAAAACAGTGCCAAGGTTTTTAATGACAACAAAGCATTACAAGAGAGGTTAAAAAACTATGAAGTACCTGAAAGCTATCATTTGCCGGATGTATCTTTACCTGAAACAATGTGTCAGGAAATTGAAGGACTGGCTAAAGCCGCGAATTTAAGCCAAGAACAATTTAATAAAACGTTGTATGCGATGGCTGATCAACAAAAGCAGTATCAAACCCAGCTAGAGAGTAAAAAAAAGACATTAGGAGATAAATTCAATATTGTTCAAGATTATGTCACTAAAAACTATCCTGCTTCATTGCAGCCGACTGTATTAAATACGATTATTGGAGATGAGAATGCAATGACTGAAGCCTTAAAGCATCGGGATCAATTATTCAATAGCCAAGTGCCGGCCTTAAATAATCAACAAGCGAATCAATCCGATCCTTATGATGCCCAACAAGCCATGTTAAAGATGGCTAAAGAATATGAAAAAAATCCTAATGCAAAAAATAGAAAACGCTATATTAATCTAGCTAGTGAGCTAGCTGAAAAAAAATAAATAATAGAAACATCCTTGTTTTAGGAATAAAAATTATGGTCTAGATAAAAAATTGTCTAATCTAGGCGCATCAAATTCTTTACTACCAGTGGACGAGGAAAAAAATGATGATCGATATGTAGCCGGTTGAGAAAAATTATTTTCTTTTGTAAATTCATGTAGTCCTAGTAGCAAGCTGTCTAATTCATCTATTAGCTGTTGTCGTTTATCGATGCCATGCATCTCTAAAGTACGTCTATTTTCAGGTTCTTCAGTGATTGTAGATAATATCTTGAATCGATGAACAACTTTTACAGGACAGTTCATTTTTTCTGTCGCATAGTCATTAACAT
>DAIQAW010000117.1:0-4185 GCA_036781465.1 Candidatus Aquirickettsiella sp. | reverse complement strand
ATTTATTAAAAATTGTATTTTTTATGAAAAAAGGCGAAGTGAGGATCATTGGTGGACAATGGCGCGGCAGAAAACTGCATTTCCCCGCTACGCCGGCTTTACGTCCAACACCGAATCGTATCCGAGAAACTTTATTTAATTGGTTAACTCCCTATCTGGCCGATGCTTATTGTTTAGATTTATTCGCCGGTAGCGGTGCTTTAGGTTTTGAAGCATTGTCTCGGCACGCTAACTCAGTTTGCTTTATTGAACAATCCAAGCTATTAGTCTCCTATTTAAAAACTCAGCTAAAGCAGTTTAATGTAGAAAACCGCGCTCAGGTTTACCAGGCTCAATTTCCTTTTGTAGCAACACAATTATTTAAACCTAAAAAACCTCTATTTAATATTGTCTTTTTGGATCCACCTTTTCATCAAAATATACTAGATTCTGCTTGCATATGGTTAGTCAAAGAAGGCTTATTAGCACCTGAAAGTTTGGTTTATATTGAAAGCGAAGCGGGCATTAAAAAGCTTTTGTTGCCCGAAAATTGGGAGATTCAGCATTGTAAAACGGCTGGCCAGGTGCAATATGCTTTAATTAAATCGAACCCCTAAAAAGCATGGCTTGACTTTATATTACCTTCTTGATTCAATGCAGGGGTAGGTTACAGAATTTTATCTAAAATAAGATAAGCATGAAAAAAATAACAGTCGCGCTTTTTGTGAGTCTACTATCGGGGTGTGCTTCACAAAATTTACCTAACTCCATCACCCCTTCACTCAATGGCTCAGATGATGCTTCGATTAAGCTAGCTGAAGCAGCACGTTCGGTGAGTCAATCATTAAATGAATTAAAAGAATTAGAAAAAGCTTCTATTCCTCCAATTAGTAAGCCATTGCCCTACCCTAGCTCTTCTGGATTAGAAAAAACTATTGCTTCGGTCGATTGGTCAGGTCCTGTAGAACCGCTATTACAACGTATCGCCAAGCTTGCCAACTACCATTTAGAAGTCATTGGAAAACTTCCAGCGGTTCCTGTTTTAGTGACCATTTCCTCACAAAATACACCACTGAATTATATTATCCGTAATGCTAATCTTCAGGCAGGAAAAAAAGCCAATATTATTGTTTATCCCGGTATTAAGACTATAGAACTACGCTATGCTAAATATTAAGCTTAAGTACTTCTACAATTTATTTCAAAATGCAAAGCGTAATTACTCGCAGCAGTTGAGCGACAACACAAACAAAAATTCCAATATAAAAAGTATACGTTTATTGGCTGGTTTAAGTCTATGTGCACTACTCAGCTCCTGCAGCACTACTCAACCTAATTATAAAACCGTTGGTAGTTTAGATAATTTAACTCAATTACAAGATTTACATGCCCAGGTCACAAAAGATAAGAAGCAGATGACTGCCTTACATTCACAAGCTCTACAAGATATTGCGATGAGCATAGGTGCTCAAGCGGGTTTAGCTTGGCGCTCTGAACATATTAATCAAGTATTAACCAAAAATTCACCACAATTAGATCGTATTTTTAATTTTAATTTAATTTTACTCGACCACAATGTCATCCCTCCTGTACTCGTTCAAGGAAATAATTCGCTTAAGCTCTCCGATGGTCAAACCTTACGTATCGACGATCGCGCCTACCAAATTATTAGTCAAGCGCGCTTCACCACCGCACCGCCTCAATGGCGTAATTATATATGGATGGATTACCAACATCCCGAATTGCCCTTACCTGCTTTTTTGCCAAAAACACCTGAGGAACGTGTAATTTGGAAAAAATATGCCACATTGGGTTGGCAGGATGGTATTAATCAAGCCAATGCTATTTTTAGTGATAACTTATCGCGTTTAACGCGTGATTACACTGGAATGGCTTTATATCGAAATCTACTATTAAAAGGCATGGTCAGTAAACCTTTTGTTGCGCATACTGATCTCGGCGTTACCGGTGATAGTTCTGATTTACACATTAACGATCAAATATTGCGTATCACTTCATTACCAAAATTACAAATTAATCCGGGTCGATGGAAATCCATCGTAACGCATGATGATGACAGCCCATCTACTTCCCGATGAACCGGTACGCTTCACTTCAGCTTGTCTAGCTCGACTGCTCATCCACTGCCAAAAGCTGGGTGCATCGGATATTACATTGCAGACAGGTGAACCCGTCTTTGCAGAAAGTTATGGTTGCTTGCACCGAATCACCCAACGTAAATTATCCAATACCGAAGTCGCCGAAATACTCAATCTTATCTATGGACCTAATGGAAGTGCACAAATTTTAAGTGGTGCAGATATCGATACACATCATGAATTTCGGCCTAATCGTAACGATCGTTATCGATTCCGGGTCAATGCCACAGGCTGTTTAGTAGAAGGTCATGACGCGATACAAATAAGTTTTCGTACTATACCGAGTATGCCACCTAAAATGTCGGATCTAAAGTTAGAAAGTGAATTAATTCATGCTTTAGCACCGACTCAAGGCATTGTGTATGTCACCGGGGCGACTGGCTCAGGTAAAACTACCTTATTAGCCGCTATTATTCGCGATCTCGCTGAAAAAGAAGACTCAAATCGTAAAATTCTTACTTATGAAGCGCCCATAGAATTTGTCTATGATTCGATTGACATGCCCAGTGCCATCGTCAGTCAATCCGAGATACCTAGACATTTACCCAGCTTTGCAGCCGGTGTACGCAATGCCTTACGGCGTAAACCTCGACTTATATTAGTTGGTGAATCACGCGATCCAGAAACCATCGGTGCCTCAATCGAAGCGGCTTTAACCGGACACCCTGTCTATACGACATTACATAGTAATGGCGTGGCAGAAACCTTAAGACGTTTAATCAATTCTTTCCCTGCTGAAGAAGCTAAAGCCAGAATGATCGATATTATCGAAACCATTCGTGTGGTGATTTGGCAACAATTGGTACCTAGTGCAGATGGTAAGCGCATTGCTTTACGTGAGTTTTTAGTTTTTAATGAAAAATTAAGAGACATTTTATTAGATTCTAAACTTGAAAATATCAGCGCCAATACTCGACAAATGTTAAAAGAATACGGTCAACCGATGTCTATGGATGCCAAACGCAAATTTGACGCCGGTCTCATTACTCAACGCGTATATAAACGCTTAATGCTCAGTACAGAAACCAACGAACACCATGAAGGACACTGAAAACAATTGGCAACCAACGACTAGCTTATCGATGCGGCGTTGTCGCGCCAAACTTTTCGCCGATATTCGTGATTTTTTTGCCGAACGCCAGATTCTAGAAGTAGAAACTCCATTACTTTCACATGCTACAGTGACAGATCCACATTTACATAGTTTCAAAACTAAGTATTGTTTAGACAATACCGAACAATCACAAACACTATACCTACAAACTTCCCCAGAATTTGCTATGAAACGATTATTAGCAGCGGGATCGGGACCCATCTATCAAATTTCTAAGGCCTTCCGTAACCAAGGAGAATCAGGACGTTATCACAATCCCGAATTTAGCCTATTAGAATGGTATCAACCTGACTATGATCATTATCAATTAATGGATGAAGTTGAAGCTTTATTAAAAAAACTATTAGCGTGTGAATCTGCACAACGTTTTAGTTATGGAGAAATTTTTCAACGTTATTTGAATAGGGATCCGCATCAACTTTCTATTCAAGAATTAAACCAAACTACAATTTCACTAGGTATTAATACTGAAAATTTAGGTTTAAATAAGATTGCGGATTATTTAAATTTCTTGATGTCGCATGTCATCGAACCACAATTACCTAAACAATTGGTTTTTATTTACGATTACCCTGTTACTTTAGCCGCGTTAGCCAAAATACGCAATGATGTTACGCCGGTTGCAGAGAGGTTTGAAGTTTATCTAAACGGCATCGAACTTGCCAATGGCTTTCATGAATTAAATGATGCCAAGGAACAATATTTACGTTTTCGCAATGATCTCAGTTTGCGTGCTAGGCTTGGTTACTCCCAAGTACCTATGGATAAATATTTATTAGCTGCTTTGACGCACGGGCTACCTGACTGTGCAGGCGTTGCTTTAGGTATTGATCGTTTATTAATGCTCATGACAAAAGCAGATAGGTTATCAGACGTAATTAGCTTTTCCATCGACCGCTCATAAATTAAATTTATCTTTACTTTAATTATTCC
>DAIQAW010000116.1:0-4280 GCA_036781465.1 Candidatus Aquirickettsiella sp. | reverse complement strand
ATTTTACAGATCCAACTTTTTATATAAAATTCGCTTCTTTAAGCCAAATATTTTTAGGTAAAACTACTGCAGATACCTGTATGAGAGCTGAAGATTTTAAACGCAGTTGCAACCAGGATGGGTGCTTTTATATGGAAGGCGAAAATCTTGAAACCTCAACGATAGCTATCGCATCTAAACCAATCAAATTTACAGGGACTACAATTTGGGAAGATCGAAACCCATTAAAATCAACAAATCAAACGGTAGGTGAAATTGCTTGTCATTATAAAGCAGAATCAGGCGCAGAGTTTTATATGTTTTCTGGAGATAATGCGACGGCTTCATCATCCAATTGGCGACGAAATCAAAATAATGGTCGTTTAGAATGTAACTCTGAAACGGACGATGTGAATAATTGTCCGTATCGATTTTTAAAAAAATAACTCACTTTATATACGCAAATAGATGTTTTTTAACTAAAAATTTTAATTATGGCCTCTTGAAACAATCGATATCAGTTGTCATCAAAAAAGTAATCATAAAATTAAAAAGAAACTAAAAACTGTATTGATTTCAAGTCGAGAGGCATTTCTTCAATCTAGTGACCTATTTTATCTCCCTAGTGTCATCTATAATAATGACTCATACGTTCTGTTTCGGGGCGATAAATAACACCAATTGCACGTTGCAATTGTGGTAATTGTAACAAGTGCATTAGGGGGGGTTCTTCTCGTAAATTTAACAAAAATAATTTTTCTTCCAGTTGGTGAAAAAACCATTCATAACTGCCACGCAATGGGAGAGTGATAGGTTTATAGTCTGTTTTTCCGTCCCAATCACTAGACGCGGTCACTAAGCCAGTGGCAGTGGAAAAACCTAATGAAAAAGTGTTGGTATCAAATCGTTCTCTGACCAACTGCCCCAAATTAATCTCTTGGCGCTCAGACATTTCAGTCGCGCGAGCATCACCCAAATGGGAATTATGCGCCCAAACAATGACTTTAGCTGGTTTGTTGGTTAAAGTTTCCAAATGCGATAGGATGTTTTGTAAAGTCTCTGCCATATGTTGATCACGGATATTCCAAGTGACGTGATGAGGCTCAAATAGGGCACGGTAATATTGCTCTGCATTTTTAACCACACGCGCATTTTGCGTAACATAAAATTGTTGTTCTTTTTCACTGAGGTCAGTGTCAAATTTTAGCTGTTGATAAATCAATCAATAGGTCTCTAATAATTGGGTGGTGACGTCACGCAAACAGGATTTTTTCAAACGCTTTTCTGTTAGATAACCATAAAGTTGTGGGTTAACATTTGCATGATCGAAACAAGCGTAACATTCAACGGCTTTTTTCGCCGCTTTTGGATCATGTTGTTGTAAGTAATCAATAACCGCTTGTGCAGATTCATTATGGCCATATAAATCGAGGCCATAAAATCCTACCTTGTCAGCTTTATTGCTGCAGTTGTCATTATGTTGTCGAAGTTGCTGGATAAAATTGAGCATCGTTGTATTACGCCACATCCAAAGAGGAAAACGCTTGAAATAATTTAAAGCGTTTAATGCATCCTCTGTTTTTCCTTGGCCTTGGCAATAACGATGAATCGGATATATGCTTGTCCAATCGCCTTCAATGGCGATGGCTTGAAACCCTTTTCTTGGATAAGGTATTGACTGAGTGCCATTCGCACTTGATAGAATTCCAGCGTACCATGTGTGGATTCTCCCATGAGAACGATGCGCGCATCACCGATCATGTCAGATAGATATTGATAACTTTTCTTGCTATCAATATCAAAAGGAATAGCAGATTCATTGAGTAGATGAATCAGTTTATCTGAAATCGCTTGAGAATGGATATTCATATTTTCCTTGGTTCTTCTTCATGATCCAGTTTAATCGGTACAGTCTGTAGCAAGTGCATGACCTCTTTGTCGCTAGTTTGGTCAAAATTCTCATACCATTGCCCGACGCCGTAGAAAGGCTCTGGGGTGACCAGACAAACCACTTCATCCACTAAGGGTACAATTTCCTATAAACTCTCTTTGCTTGCTACAGGAGCGGCAAGAATTATTTTTTTAGGGCGTAATAATTTTAGCGCTTGAATAGCGGCTTTGAATGTGGCACCTGTTGCAATACCATCATCAACTAGGATAATCCTTTTATCATATAACGCAGCTAACTGTTTCCCTTGACGGTAATATTGTAAGCGACGATCTAGTTCTTGCCGTTCTTTTTTTAATGTAGCTTGAATATCTTGCTCGGTGATATTGAGTTGTTGCATCACGTTAGAATTGAGCAGACAGATGCCACCTTCGGCAATGGCACCCATAGCAAATTCCTCGTGGCCGGGAACGCCCAGTTTTCGCACAAGAAAAACTGTCATGGGTGCCCGTAAAACCGTTGCTATTTCAAATGCAACCGGAACGCCACCACGAGGTAGCGCTAAAATTAAAAGATCTTTTTTATTTGTATAACCCAATAACTTTTGCGCCAATCGTTGTCCTGCATCCGTGCGGTTCCTAAAAAGACTCACGGAGAACACTCCCTATCCTTTTGTTGAGCTTTAACTCAGGAAATGGAATATAGTCTCTTTCAATAATTTTGACAATTAACCCCTTATGAGTGTTGGTAATTGTTGATTAATCAAGCCATAAAAAATGCGGTTCAGCACATAGAATAATAGATTGATCCTGTCTTTTATCAATAACTTTCGTCATAAAATCTGCGACCGTCTTTGCAAAGTGAATATGTTCTTCTTCATGTAAATTTACAGTTGAAAATTGTCCACGGGCAGTGTGGCTAGTTTTATAATGGCCAGGTTTGTCGCTGCTCAATTGTTTTGTTTTTAAACGACTTTGTGGATGTTTTAATTCTTTTATAAGTTCGTAATCATGCCCTGTCACTTGATAGATTTTCGCTCGAAAGTCATAATGTAAATGTGAAGCATCATGTTTTTGTATGACGAAAATAGGATACATGAACCTATAAAAGATAACAGGGCAAAGTGATTGAACTGTCAATTATAAAATTATACAGGACCCTCACTTTGACTGCCATGTTACTCACTCTCACTTAACCGGCTTTTTCAACATTAATAGTACGATATTTTTTGCACACTCTGGTTTCTTAGGAAAAGTCACCCAAAGCATACCTTTTTTGAAAGAGGCTTTGGCTTTTTCAACGTCAACGGTATCGGGTAAGAACACGCTGCGTTCATAATTACCGTAGCTGATTTCGCGCATCCTATAGTTTTTATTGTTATCTTATTTAGAGGTCGTTTTCTCACCTTTAATGGTTAAAATGCCATTATCAATGGCGACCTTAACATCTTCTTCGCCCATACCCGGCATTTCAACTTCTACCTTAAACTGATCTTTATCATCGACAATATCAACGGCGGGACTTAGAGCAAGTTTTTCAAAACGTTCTGTAGGAAAGTTAAAGGGATCAAACCAACCATAAAAATCCCGCACAACATTATTCAGTTCGTTTTGTAATGGCCAAAACGGGTTAAGTTTGGATTGACCAACGGTGACAGGGATGCTTTTTTTGTGCTTAAAAAATTCATGTTTAGCTCCTATAATTAAAATTAAATCTCAACAAAACAATAGCAGTGACTTCTAATTTTTTAGGACCTTTCTTGGTTAAAGTCAAGGATATAAAACAGTCAAGATATTTTGGTAGCCAATGCGTTTTTAGTAAAAGGATTTAGTTCTTTTATCTGGCTAAAAAAGCCCAATCTTAGTAGAGAAGCTTATGGTCCCAGAAAGCGCGTAAAAAATGATTAAATTGTAGATACTAATGTTTTCGCTTCTGAGATATTTTGGAAAGGAGAATTCACAACCTGATAGGGCGGTTATTGTTTTAATCGAATTGGTTATGGAATAAATATCTTGATAGATAGGGCCCGCTAACAATTTAATTTAACATAGGATATTCCTTAGGGTTAAGATTTTCGTTATCTTGTAAATTCCGAGTGAGTCGCTATGCTCACGAAAAATTTCGGCCGTCGTGTCCCCGAAATTTGTTCGCATTACGCGACTATCATTACGTCCTGCGCCCGACGCGCACTCATCCCTAACGGGATTCATGCTCGCGTCTCCCACAATGACTTTACGGCGCGCCGCGTTTCCTGCTTCCGTCAACGCATACCTATCGCGGGCTCCTCGACTCCGAACTTCGTTCCATCCTGTCTCGTCGTGAGAGAATTAATAGAAGTTCTTGATTTACAAATAAAGAAATCCCTAGCTTAAAATTTTTAAATTCTTTATAGTAAACTTACAACCCTTATTAC
>DAIQAW010000115.1:0-4282 GCA_036781465.1 Candidatus Aquirickettsiella sp. | reverse complement strand
GGAATTTGCAGTGTGATGCATGACTGCAAATTTTTTAACACCTGATTTTCTTGTTCAATCAATGCCACCGCTATCTTTCGACGTGGAAAGCGAAAAATAATTTTTTGATTAACTAAAAAAACCAGATTATCCCAACCTGCATCAATACAGATTACTTCTAAAGGTAAAAGTTCAGGAAACTGTATTGCTAAACAGTTTTTTACTTGTGCTTCATTAATAATGATATCGGCGTGCCAGGCTTTATGAGTCATATTTTTTTATTCAGTATAAATTTGAGTGCAGCAAAATCTCCTTGCGTAATGGCGGCTAAATTGTCAGTAATTTTTTCTATTGACCAATTCCACCAGGCTAATTTAATAAAAATTCAATATTTTCTTCGGAAAAACGATAGCGTATGAGTTTGGCAGGGTTTCCACCGACTATTGAATAAGCGTCGACATCTTTAGTGACTAAGGGCATTGGTACCAATAATGGCACCATGACCAATATTAACCCCTTGCATGATCCTAGCAGAGTTACCTAGCCAGACATCATGTCCGATGACAGTATTTCCTTTACTGACTACATTTATGCTCGCAGAACTCCAGTCCTTACCAAAAACTTTAAAAGGATACGTAGAAATTCCGTTCATGGCATGATTGGAGCCATTCATGATAAAACGAACACCGCTAGCGATTTGGCAAAACTTGCCAATAATTAACTGATCTTGCATAAAATCAAATAAATACAAGACATTTTTTTTAAAGTGATGAATATCGTCTGGATCATCGTAATAGGTATCATCACCGATGATGATTTGTGGATGCGAAATAATGTTTTTTAAGAAACACGTTCGAGTGACATCCGGTATGGGGTAAATACTGTTTTTATCTGGGTAAGCTTGCGTTGACTTCGACATAGATTTTGCTTTTCTCAGCAAAAAGCCTAACACTAAGTCGAAGTCAATGCTAGTTGCTTATTGATGATAGCTGTGGGGAGCTAGCCGATTTTTTGATTCCGGTATCTCCCAAATTATTCTTATCGACATCATTATGAGCAAAAAACGTCGATCTTTTTCCAGAGGAATAATTGCCACCATTTTTCGATTTAACTGGACTAGGACTCTGTGGTTCATTTAGTTTATCAAAATTTAAAGTTAACTCCCCTTGCTTCCTATCAACAAAATTACCTATAGACGCAGGTAGCTCAGCTTTAACTGTTGTATTAAAATTTTCCACTTCTTTAATAAGTGCTTCAGTTGCTTGGCTTCTAGCCTGTTG
Organism: Candidatus Aquirickettsiella sp.; assembly: GCA_036781465.1. GTDB lineage: Bacteria > Pseudomonadota > Gammaproteobacteria > Diplorickettsiales > Diplorickettsiaceae > Aquirickettsiella. The sequence goes on along the minus strand of DAIQAW010000115.1, from coordinate 3,023 downwards.
ATTCTTAGGGGGTTCAACCAAGTTTCCTGACCAGGAATTAATGAAACATCCAATTGCTCCAAAAATAGACAAAGCTGAAATACTATCAACGACGACTAAAACCGCATTACCGAAAGCATTACCAATAAGACTAATTGATTGATAAATTTTAGTAATTCTAGTTTTTGTACGGGAATAAAAGCTTTGTGGTGACGATGCCGCTTCTTCCTGAGAAGAATTGCCGAGTGAGGAAAAAAATCTGATAAGTTTTTGTGTGGATATAATAGTAAAGAATCCTTGTGGAATATAAGCGATCACACCCATAATGGCAGAGACTATTGGCGCAACATGAAGCCCAACGATCGGTTGAATGATGTTAGATAAATCGATTCCGGCGACATAACGAAAATAAGTTAAGCCAAGTAAGCCTGCTAGTAGCAACAAGCCCTTAAATACATAAGCAATAATTTGCCGAGTTGATAACTTATTGAGTGCACTTTTAACTTCTTTCCAGTTGAAATTTTGTGAATTTTTTATCGCCTCGATAGTAGCGGTTAAGACTGCCACGGTTAAGGTGATACCAACCGCTGCGGCTAAAATACCGGCAATAATCGGGAATAAAGGTGGCCATAATGCAGATATGACGAATAACTTGCCCGCTAAAGCGATAACAGTCGTATACGTTATTGCTACCGTCCCTAAACCTACGGTGAGCGAAGCCATCGCGGCAAGAGGGATAAACAGATATTTTTTAAGTGCCGATAATTGTCGACGATTCCCTTTCTCATCAATATATTCACTAATGCCGCCTTTTTTTAAAAGACTCAACAAAAAATTAGGGAAATTCTGTGAAAAGAAACCAAAATTAGATGAAAACCCCCATATAGCTATTAAACCTCCTAAGATAAAGCCCAGTAGCGGTAAACTAGGAAAGAGTAAAAAGAAGGCGCCCCCGGTTGCAGCACCACAGGCTATTGCTGCAATGAATGCCAATAAAACACCGGTATATTTGATGACTTTTTTCTTGATATTCGGCGTTTGAAAATCTGAAATAGCGGCGCCAATTTTTTCAATTTCTTGTTGTATATTTGATAGCTCTTCATAAGTGACTTTTTGGTTTGAGTCAAATTCGAACTTATTTAAGCTTGTGATTCGCTTGGAAATAAATTTAAGTAAAGCTTGTTTATCGTTCAATTGTGTAAATTGAGTAATAAAACCGTTTAAATCTTGATCTTGATTTACAATGAGTTCACTTTGCTGGCAAAGAATAAAAACCATGCTTTGTAGAGCGATATTAATTGCATAACGATCATCTTTATCGAGAGATGCTTTAAACTTTATTTCTTGACGTAATTTTTTCGAAGAAGCATCCGAAGCATCCAAAGTAGTTCTGTCATCCCATACCATTATAAAATGAGATAGACGAACTAATTGATTTTTAAGCTCTTGAATATTTGGTAGAACAAGATTTTTGTTATCAAAATAAGTTTTAAGGTGAGTGACCAAAAATTCTTTAAATTTACCACCTGAGCTAAATTTATAACCCTCTGGGTTTTTTTTACCCCATGCCAGTTTAATTGGGCGACCTATACGGCGTAAACCTGTCAATACTTGGTGATAGTTTTCACCGACTAAATTTTCTGCTACTAATACCACATCGCCTTCTAACATAAGGACCTCGCTGTAATAATCAATTTAAATTTCTTGAATCAAGATTTATTACTTAGCACTTACTTAGTGTAGTCTCCATAGCATAAGGTAAAGTTAAACCTTTCTTAGCAAGGCTTGATAATTGACTTAAAACTTAGAGATTTTGAGTGCTAAAGTAATGAAATAAGTTATTATTTCGAATAAATGATCTCTGCTATTAACTACTTAGATAGCGTACAAGAGGTAGAAGTTCGACAGGTTTCTGTGAGAATGAGTGCGATTATGGGGGTAGCAGGTTTAGCTTGTGTATATTCAAGCCTTTCTCTAAATTCTGGCTCTGGCATAATAATTTCCCTCACATTTTTAAATCTTCATTCAAATGACAATTTGTTTTTTATCAGAATACTCAAAAAATTTAATCACGTTTAAAAAAAATCTGCAATAGATAATTTAATTAATTTCTTATGAATGAACTCTACTTAATTAATAGTTTCTTTTTTATATCGATAGACACTAATAGAGGGTAAAAAAGCCATGGATTCAATTTGCTTATCAATACGCGTTTTACGATTTTGCATACGTGGTTTACTAAAGCAAACCGTAGGGTTTGGCAATTGTTGATCATGTAAATAAAATAGAGGTAAAGCGGTTCGGATATCCTCATAGGCTGAGCAATTATTTTCTTTAAATGAACCGATATTCACTACCCAACCTGGCTTAATATCTCGATGTTTAATCAGTTTAGTTTGATGATGTAAACCGTTCAATTTTAATTTTTGTATATCAATATGTAAGCCCTGCCCCGCTTTCTCTAATAATTTTTCTGAGGCTTGTTTTGATAATTGTTTACTTGTGGTGTGTTTGCCTTTAGTCCATGCGATACGGCGCGGATGATAGTTAATATAAATAATATGCCGAAAAACCTGTTTCAGTTTAATCCCTGGATAGCCCGCATATGCCAAGGAATCACGGACAAATTTAGTAATATCTTGCTGCGTGCTTTGCTGACAGGCGCGTACAAATTCTTTAAAAGCGGTTTTTATCTGGTTAAGCTCATTAACAAGCATTAAGGTATGTGGTGTCCCCGCTACAACGCCTGGGCATTTGAAGGTTTCTTGTGGAGATAAACCTTGTGTGGGTCCAAAGTTTCCTAAAGCAAAGATGATTTTATCGCGATTATTAACAAAATCTCCGGCACCATTGTCTACCCATATCGGCAATTCGCTGAGTTCTTTTTGAATATGTAGGTTACACTTATCAACTGCTTGTAATAAAGTCGTAAAGTAGCTAATGAATTTCGGAGCAAAATCTATCAACACACTTCCCTCCTTGGAATAAAAAATATCCGTAGTTTATCCCATAACCAATATCATTGAGCTTACATTATATTATTA
>DAIQAW010000114.1:0-4294 GCA_036781465.1 Candidatus Aquirickettsiella sp. | reverse complement strand
CCTCGCGGCCGTTTATGAAAAAAGCCAAGCCGACCTAATCACTCATTTGACACAAAAGTTACATTGGCATAAATATTTTAAAAATTATCAATCCCCTTTTTGCTTTTTGAATGACACAAATTATGCTCTTTATGCTGAATTTGTAGGAATCAATGTTAGTTCGATAGAAAAAGTTTATATTCCGCATAAGTTCAAAAATAGAGCAGAATTCCATAATTTTTATTTAACACTAGTGCCTCAAATCTCTCACCTTGTTGACAAAAGCAAAAAAAATAAATTTGCTGACGAACTTTTAGAGGATTATTTTAAAGTCAAAGGAAATAGGGAATATAGTGTCACTATTGAAACAATCAAATTTAGCGGACAAAAATCAGTTTATTCAATGGGTTTAAACCGTTCTATTTCTAGATTAAGTTTTTTTACAACGCACGTAGCTGATAAAGAAGAATATAAACCTGATAATTATCCAAAATTTCTTAGATTAGATGGGGGTTAAATTTTTATACTGTTTAATTTTTAAGCAATCTTTACGACATCAGTCATATTAACGTGTTCAAAAGCTTTTACACATATTTTTACACAGCTTCATCACAGAAATTGTGAATTGCTCTTTTCGTTATCTTTTTAAATTTGCATATTCATTAAAAGCTAATTTTATCTGAAAGTTTCTTATCTGATTCCATGACTCCCATTAATCTTTTTAGCCAAATGGGTAAATTATACTTCCTATCTAAAACACCATCGATAGAAAACTCATCGGCACCTAATACAACATAACTTAGAATGAAAACACTCCACATAACTGGATATTCCCAGCCACCACCGGGTAACGCCCAGATAAAGCCTTTTAAAAAATGATGCCCGATTATTGTTGCCACAATTAAATATAAGGATGTGCCTAGTGCACCCACGCGGGTTAACAAGCCTAATCCTAATGAGATCACGCCTGCTAATTCGCATAAGCCTGAAAATCTGACGAAAAAACTAGGATCGACCACATTTAAGCCTGCAAAAGCGCTTACATCCGCTCGAAAAGGAATACGTCCGGCAAATAATTTTTCAGCACTATGCGCAATGAGATCAAACCCTACATATATTCGAATAAAACTAAGATGCCATTCATAAGCAGACATATTAAACATTTCTTGAGGTTTTTTCTGTAAAATAATCGGTCGTTGTTTAACATCATGATAAGCCATATAAACAAATAAAATTACTAAACACAGTAGACTCATAATAGTAGGGATCATAGCAATAAAACATTTATGTAAACCTAAAATCCGTAACACAGATAAAACACTAAATGTTGCAAATAAAAAAGGAATGCATAGATAACGATACATCATACACAATGCTATAATGCCGCATAAACTTAACATCACAATAAAAAAAATCGGATTAGCAGGAACTCTATGACCAGTAAAAGCAAGCACGATTAAACTTAAAAAAATGCCTATAATGGCAATGCCAACCAACGCTGAATAGGCTTGCTTGTACATAGTCGCTCCAGAAATTAAATTAATTTCAATTGATAAGTTGCTGAAAATACGGTATTAAATCACTGGCTAATAAACCTCGTTCACCATTTTGTGCAGCTGCTCTATCCCCTGCCAACGCATGTAAATAAACCCCACATTCTGCTGCTTGTTGTAAGGTGAAGTGTTGTGCCAAAAATCCGCCGATCATGCCACTTAAAACATCACCCATGCCACCACTGGCCATACCAGGATTCCCTGCTAAACAAATTCGTAATGATTTGTCTGTACAGATTAAACTACCCGCACCTTTAAGCACCACAACGCCGCCATATTTTTTTTGCAATGCTTTAACTGCCTTAATCCGATTGGCTTGAATGACTTTAACAGTACAATTCAATAAACGGGCGGCTTCGCCTGGATGAGGCGTTAAAATCCAATTGTCTGATTTTTTATGCCGTTTCTCCAACAAATTCAAAGCATCCGCATCCAATACTTTAGCTTGTGCAGCCGTCAAAACGCGTGATAATAATTGCTGTGACCAACTTGTTTGCCCTAACCCAGTTCCTAATACGATAACACTGACTTTTTGAATTAAAGGAATGAGATCTTTGCCGGTTTTAACTACATGCGCCATAATTTCAGGACGTTCAGAGATAATGGCAGTAATCGATTTTGCTCGAGTGGCCACGCTCACTAAACCTGCACCTACGCGCAATGCGGCTTCTGCCGCCAAACGTGCGGCTCCTATCATGCCGTGATCACCTCCGATTATCAGCGCATGACCAAATAAACCTTTATGCGCGTCTCTGCGTCGTGGTTTTAATAGTTGCTTAAAATCTTCAAACTGTATACTTGGTAGTTGTATCAACTTGGGATCCTTTTGCATTTTTATGCGTCATTGTGAGTAGTGAGGTAAGTGGCAATCTAGACATCGTTCAGCATAACAGTGATTTTTCTATACTAGGATAAAAAACAGGATTATGCGTTAGGAAAAATCGTATCGATAAATTGCGCACTGATATTAATATCACATTGTGCATCGATTTCACGCACGCCGGTAGGGCTAGTAATATTAATTTCGGTCAAATAATCGCCAATCACATCTAACCCAACAAATAATAATCCCTTTTCTCGTAAACTAGGCCCTACTTGTTGGCAAATCCAAACATCACGTTCACTTAATTTAACGACTTTACCTTTTCCACCTACCGCCAAATTGGCTCGCGTTTCACCGGGTGGCGCGATACGTGCCAAGGCATAAGGAATAGGTTCACCATTGATCATAATAATACGTTTATCTCCAGCAAGCACTTCTGGAATATAGCGCTGTACCATCATATAAGATTGATTGTTAGCGGTTAAAGTTTCTAAAATGACATTGATATTGGGGTCACTGGCACGCAATCGAAATACCGACTGACCACCCATACCATCCAAAGGTTTAGCAATGATATCTTGATACTCCAACAAAAATTCTTGTGCGGCATGAATAGTCGCTGTCACTAAACTAGGAGGACAACATTGTGGAAAATTTAATGGAAATAATTTCTCATTAAGATCACGCAAACTTTGTGGACGGTTAGCAATTAATACGCCTTGCTGTTCTGCTTTATCCAACAATTGCGTCGTATAAATGTATTGCATGTCTATGGGTGGATCTTTACGCATCAATATCACTGATAAACTTGTGAGTGGAGCAATAGTTTCCTTATCATAGGCAAACCAACTTTTTTCATCATCCTTAACTTGCAATCTGCGCATACGCGCATAGGGCTTTTCATTAATTAAAAAAAGATCGGTAATTTCCATGTAAAAAATCGGCCAATGACGTTGTTGTGCCGCTAACAATACAGCCAATGTCGTATCTTTTTTTGGATTAATCCCATCTATGAGATCCATAATCACGCCAAGTGGCTTAAGCATGGTTTACTCCGCTTGCTTTAAAACTTCAGCTTGTTCACGGGCTGCCGCTAATAAAGCTAATCTTGCAATCACTCCGTAAACATAGAACCGATTCGCGCATTTGCCTTTTTGTTGTCCGCTATGATCTGGAATATTACAGGCTTGTACAAAAGGCAACGGTTCAAATTGCATACCGGGTGTATTCAGATTATCGCTAACGCCACGACCGGTGTGAACACGATAAAATCCGCCAACAACATATTGTCCGAGCATATAAACCACAGGTTCTGCCACTGCCGCATTCCATGTTTCAAATGTATACACCCCTTCTTGAATTATTACCTTATTAATTGGTCGACTTCCTTTAGAAACCATCATATCACTACGTTTTTTGCGGTTAAGTTGTTGGATTTCTTCCACTTCATGAATCGATAATACACCCATGCCATAAGTACCCGCATCCGCTTTAATAACCACATAAGGTTTTTCTTTAATATGATAGTGATCATATTTTTTTTGTATTGCTTGTAGTATTTGTTGGCTTTTTTCTAGCATGCAATCTTCACCTTCACGTTGCATGAAGTCCACACCCGTACAATATGAAAAATAAGGTGTAATTAACCAAGGATCTAAATTTAATAATTCTGAAAACTCTTTGGTCACTTGCTCATAATGATGAAAATGATTTGATTTTAAGCGATTATGCCAACCTAAATTAACGTTGGGTAAAATAGATTGTTTTATTCCCTGTAATATTTTAGGAATACCATTGGCTAAATCATTATTTAATAAAATAAAACAAGGCAAAAAATCATTCACTTTAATATGATCACCCTGACGCTGGATGGGTTCTAATGTTATTGATCCACCTGATTCTAGTGTAATCTTTTTGTTTGCTTCGATTTCTTCTAATA
>DAIQAW010000113.1:0-4336 GCA_036781465.1 Candidatus Aquirickettsiella sp. | reverse complement strand
AGCTAATAGCGCACTACCCAACAAAGCAGCGCACGGATAGTCGATTGTTTTGTTTAAATAAAGCGACAGGTGCCATTCAACATAAAAAATTCAAAGATATTTTAAATTTTATAAATCCAGGTGATCTGTTAGTTTTAAATAATACGCAAGTTATTCCAGCACGATTGTTTGCAAAGAAAACGACAGGTGGAAAAGTTGAAATTTTAATTGAAAAAATAGTAGATAAAAAACGTATCTCAGCCCAATTAAAATCAAGTAAATCCCTTAAATTAGGAACTATACTTATATTAGAAACGGGTGTGAGTTTAGAAATCATTGCTCGAACTGGAAATATATTTGAATTGGTTTTTTTAATCGAACCTAATACCTCTATTTTAGAACTATTAAATAAAATAGGTCATATTCCATTACCTCCCTATATACAACGAGCAGATGAATTATTTGATTGGGAACGTTATCAAACTGTTTTTGCATCTTCGCCAGGTGCTATTGCAGCGCCGACAGCAGGTTTACATTTTGATGAAGACTTGTTAATGCAGTTAAAAGCTAAAGGAGTAAATATTGCCTATATTACTTTACATGTTGGTTCGGGAACTTTTCAACCCATTCGCAGCGCACGTCTAGAAGATCATCGTATGCATAATGAGCACGTTACAGTGTCTAAAACGGTATGTGAGCAGATAAGCCTAACTAAACAAAATAATAAACGTATTATAGCAGTTGGGACCACAGTGGTGAGAAGCTTAGAAACTGCAACTTTAAATAGTGAGATTAAACCATTTGTTGGTAGTACCGATCTTTTTATTTATCCAGGTTTTAATTTTCGTTGCATCGATGTCATAATTACTAATTTTCATTTGCCGCGTTCGACTTTATTGATGTTAGTGTGTGCTTTTGCGGGCTATGAACGTGTTATGCAATCCTATTATGAAGCAATTAAACAGAATTATCGATTTTTTAGCTATGGTGATGCAATGTGGATCAGCTAAGGAGAGTTTCGACGGACAAAATTTGCGAATAGACAACGAACCAGGTAAATTGCTTGGCTTAATATCATGATTCCCTTAGGAGTAAGTATGAGTTTTTTTATCACTGATGTATTAGCTCAATCAGCCACCAATTCTATAACCCCTCAATCCAGCGGATATTCACAAATTTTAATTTTATTAGGTTTTGTCGTTATTTTTTACTTGTTATTATGGCGGCCACAAGCGAAACGTGCAAAAGAACATCGCCAATTAATGGCCAGCTTAGCAATAGGTGACGAAGTGACAACTAGCGGTGGGATTGTCGGTAAGATTACACGCTTAAATGATGATTTGATTACTCTGAAAGTTGCAGAAAACGTGGAGATTAATTTACAAAAAGCAGCTGTTTCCAGTGTATTACCTAAAGGGACTATGAAGTCTTAAACCATTTATGCTCAATAAATACCCTCTCTGGAAAAATTGTTTATTATTGGTGTTGCTGATACTTGGTTTTATTTATGCAGCACCTAATCTTTTTCCAGAGCAACCAGCGGTTCAAATTTCGCCTTCTACTGTGATAATGCATGTGAACCTGGAAGCTTTACAAACCAAAGTCAATTCCTTGATTAAAGCTGTACAGATTCTTCCTGTGAGTGAAGAACTTAATCAGCAAACACTTTTACTGCGATTTAATAACACGGATACACAACTTAAAGCCAAAGATATTTTATCCTCTGCCTTGGGTGATGATTATACTGTGGCAGTTAATTTACTATCTACGACACCACGGTGGATGCAAGCAATTGGTGCGTTTCCTATGAAATTAGGCCTGGATTTACGCGGGGGTGTACATTTCGCTTTAGAGGTTGATATTAATAATCTTATTGCGCAACGGATGCAAGGTTTAGCAAAGAATATTAGTGAAAATCTACAACAAGCCCGTATTCGCTATACAGAATTAATACCTAAAGAAAAACAATTATCTATTTTATTTAGAGATATAGATAATTTAAACCAAGCAAAAAAATTGTTACAGCAACAGTTTCCAGCTTTTGAATTTACTGAAGTCACGGGCAACCCCAAACAACTGGTCGCTATTTGGTCGAACCAAGGACTTAATAATTTAAGACAATTGGCTATAGACCAAACCATTAATACTTTACGGAATCGAATTAACGAGTTGGGTGTTGCAGAACCTATTGTTCAACAACAGGGGGGTAATCGAATTTTAGTCGATTTACCGGGTGTTCAAGATATAGCACGAGCACAGCAAATTTTAGGTGGAACAGCAACGATAGAGTTTCGTCTAGTGGATACAATACATGATCCGCATTTAGCACAAGTAAATAATACTTCCCCTGTGGGCTCACAATTATATCAATATGAAAATCAACCCGTGTTACTAAACAAACAGGTTATTTTAACGGGAAATTCGATTACTGACGCTTCAACTAGCTTTGATGAATCGGGACGATCCGCCGTAAGTATTAGTTTGGGAGGAGGAGGTGAAAGTTATTTTCATCAGGTGACAGGTGAAAACGTAGGTAAACCACTGGCTATTGTGTATGTTGAAACTAAAAGTCGTGCAAAAGTAGTGAATGGTGAAATTACGCATGTTCCTCTCAAAGTGGAACGAATTATTAGTATTGCTAGAATTCAGACCGCACTACCCCCTAATTTTCAGGTAACGGGTTTAACCAATCCACAAGAAGCATTAAATTTATCCTTGTTATTACGCGCGGGTGCATTGCCAGCGCCTATTTATGTAGTTGAACAACGAACCATAGGTCCACAATTAGGCGCTGAGAACATCCATAAAGGAATTGTTTCTATCATTGTAGGATTTATTTTGGCCGTTGTGTTTATGGCTGTTTATTATGGTGTATTTGGTGTAATTGCTGATATAGCCTTAGCACTTAATTTAGTACTATTAGTTGCCTTATTATCTTTATTGGGTATGACGTTAACTTTACCCGGTATGGCAGGGATCGTACTAACTGTTGGTATGGCTGTAGATGCGAATGTCTTAATATTTGAGCGTATTCGTGAAGAGTTACGTAATGGGGTGTCGCCACAATCAAGTATTCATGCGGGTTATGATCGTGCATTAATTACTATTATTGATGCGAATGTGACGACCTTAATAGTTGCATTAATATTATTTGGAGTAGGTACTGGTTCAATCAAAGGCTTTGCTGTGACTTTAACTATAGGATTACTCACATCTATGTTAACCGGGATTATGATAACCAGAGCTATAATCAATGCCTGTTATGGGGGGCGTCCTCTAAAACGGTTGCCGATTGGTATTTAGTTTTAAAGAGTAAAAATTGTGGAATTTTTTAAAAAACAAACCCATATAAATTTTTTAGGCTTACGTCGCTGGGCGGTGGGTTTATCTTTACTATTAATTATTATTTCAATAGGCTCCTTAATCATTAAAGGTTTACATTGGGGCTTAGATTTTACCGGTGGTAGTCAATTACAAGTTTCTTTTAATCATACAGCGGACTTACCTTTATTAAGGAAACAATTAGAATCAGCTGGATTTAACGATATCTTAGTACAAAGTTATGGTACTTCACGCGATGTACTCATAAGCTTGGCTCCTCAGCAACACACCACACAACATGATTTAAGTGCACAAATTATAAAAGCTTTACCGGGCGCACAATTAAAACAAATTGAATATATAGGTCCTCAAGTAGGGCGGGAGTTAGCAACACAAGGGGCGTTGGCAGTCTTTATTGCACTGTTAGGTATCATGATTTATATTGCGCTGCGTTTTGAGTACCGATTTGCTGTAGGCGCAGCGATTGCTTTGGTTCATGATCCTATCGTAATTTTAGGAATATTTTCTTTGTTTGATATTGAATTTAATCTCACTGCCTTAGCGGCTATTTTAGCAGTGATAGGTTATTCACTAAATGATTCGATTGTTATCTTTGATAGGATTCGTGAAAATTTTCGTAAGCTTCGTAAAGGTACTGCTGTAGAAGTGGTGAATTTGTCTATCAATCAAACTTTGTCGCGTACTATCATGACATCCGCAACGACATTACTCGTTGTGCTTTCGCTGTGTGTTTTTGGTGGAACGATGATTCATAGTTTTGCTTTAGCATTAGTAATAGGCATCGTTGTGGGTACTTATTCGTCGATTTATGTGGCCGGAACTATTGCAGTTGCATTAGGTTTGGATCGACGTAATTTTTTGCCTCCAGTAAAAAGTGTCGACGATAGACCTTAACTCAAGCCGGCATAGCATTTTGCGGTGAGCTTGTATCCAAGTCTTTTATTTTTTCTCTCTATAGCATCTGTGCACAGTACAAAAAATCAAAAACAAGTAATAAGTATTTGATAAAAGGTGC
>DAIQAW010000112.1:0-4349 GCA_036781465.1 Candidatus Aquirickettsiella sp. | reverse complement strand
CTAATAATGAAACAATTTTATTAAACGACCAAAAATTGAATGAATTGAATTTAGCTGACAAAGAAAATGATGAGCAGTTATCAAAAGTGAAAAGTCAGCTATCAAAACTGCAAGGTCAGGTCCATAATGATAAATCAGCTATAGTTTCTAAAAAAGTGATTGAACAATCACCACAGCTGACTGTCGACTTATCTCATGCTAAACAATTAAAGCAAAAAATTGAAAAATACAAAAATATGCAAGAAGAACATCTAGAAACGATTTTACAACTTTCTCATAAGAAAAATTTATCATCAGAAGAAAATTCAACTCTCTCTTCTTTGAAGTCAGATTTGCCCGGAATTACATTAGCTATCCAAGTAAATGAAGAGTATTTAGGAAAGATAGAAAAGCGTGATGCCCTTGTAATTGATCACGATAGTAAGTCGAAACCCTTTGAAACTAATTCCGAGAGTCAAGGTGCAGTGCCTAAGAAGAAATCTAATGCTGTCAAACCAGAGATAAATCTTGGTGCAAGATTGAAAGAAAGATCAGAACAAACTAAAGATTCGCAAAAACCTTTATCTGAAGTTTCTAAGCCGACTCAGCCACAAAAAAAGTTGGAAGATCTTCTAAAAGCTAAGCCTAAAAAAGACAATCCCTTGGAAAACTCATCTAAGGAACAAGACGTGTCTGCATTCAAAGATAAGCAAAAGTTAATTGCTGATCTTTTAGCTAAGCCAAGGACGAAGCCGATTTTTTTTCAGCCAGTTTCATCTACGTCAAGTAATTTATCCTCGGATGAAAATAAAAAAATGAAAAAAGAAGAAACAAAAACAGCGTCTAAACAATTTAGTCGATAATAAAAATTTATTTTGAACAAGGATGTTCATCAATAAAGCTAGAGATTAATCGACAAACATCGAACTAACCGATTCTTCCGAATTAATGCGACAAATTGTTTTCGCCAACATATCACTTAAGCTGAGTTGGCGAATTTTTTTGCAATGCTTTGCTTCATCACTTAATGGAACCGTATCAGTGACGACGAGTTCGTTGATAATTGAATTTTGAATAGTCTCTATCGCATTCCCCGATAGAACCGGATGTGTACAATATGCCATGATGAAATGAGCACCATTTTCTTTTAAAGCTTGCGCCGCTAAGCAGAGTGTGCCACCCGTATCGACGATATCATCGACTAATAAACAATTACGATCTTTAACTTCACCGATAATATGCATAACTTCGGTTTTATTGGGACCGATGCGGCGTTTATCGATGATAGCGATATCGGCATCATTGAAGCGTTTAGCAATCGCACGCGCTCTAACCACACCACCTACATCCGGTGATACGACAATTAATTGCTCATTGCTTTTATAAAGCTTTTGGCTTTCCATATCTTTTAAGATTTCTGGTGTGGCATACACATTGTCCACGGGAATATCAAAAAATCCTTGAATTTGATCGGCATGTAGATCCACCGTGAGTAAACGACTAATACCCACCGCCGTCATCATATCTGCAACCACGCGTGCAGTAATCGGAACACGTGAGGAACGAATACGTCGATCTTGACGGCCATAGCCAAAATAAGGAACGACCGCCGTGATACGTTTTGCCGATGCGCGGCGTAAGGCGTCGGCCATAATGATAAGTTCCATTAAATGAGTATTAACGGGCGGACAGGTCGGTTGCATAATAAAGACGTCTTGTCCTCTGACATTTTCTAAAATTTCTACCATGATTTCACCGTCGCTAAATTGACTGACGGTGGCTTTACCTAATTCCCTGCCTAAATGTTTAGCCACTTTTTCAGCTAAAGGTCGATTAGCATTGCCAGTAAAGAGCATCATTTCAGACACAGAGGAACCTCATCGTATTGATAAAAAGATTAGATAGACGTGTATGGCTGGGGTGCTAGGATTCGAACCTAGGAATGCCGAGATCAAAACCCGGTGCCTTACCACTTGGCGACACCCCAATTTTTCATTATTTGTTGTAAAGGTGAAGTGGTTAACCCTTTACACACAAAGCCTCGAAAAGGCGCTTTAATTTTTTCTAGTAATATTTCAGCGGCTATTTTTGAACTGAGTGTGGCAAAAATACACGCTCCGGTCCCTGATAAGCGAGCAGAGGCATAATGATTTAAGAAGTCTAAGCCTTCTGCAATCACTGGATAATCCTGCCTAACGATATGTTCAAAATCATTATGTGTGTTTAATGATCCGCTTAAAAAGGTTTGTATTTTGATGGGTGTCGTGTTGTATGTCAATCGTGGATGTGAAAAAAGTTTTGCAGTTGAAATAGTTAAGGGTGGAATCATGACCACAAACCATTTTTCAGGTAATGGTATTGGATGTAGTTTTTCACCTATCCCTTCAGCCCAACTGCTTTCACCTTGAATAAATACCGGGACATCAGCGCCGAGTGTCCTACCTAAGTTTAATAATTCGTCCAATGGCAAATGCATGTTCCATAAATGATTTAATACGACGAGTGTCGTGGCGGCGTTGGAACTACCGCCACCTAAACCACCACCAATTGGAATACGTTTTTTGATAAGTATATCGACGCCAGGTGAGTTTTTATTTTTATTTTGTAATAAGCGTGCTGCTTTAATCACTAAGTTATCTTCATCGGGAATGACTGACGAACTAACGGGATTAAGTAATGATAAACATGTGCAATTAATTTGTGGATCGGCGCGTTGCGTAAAACTTAATTCATCGCAGTAATCAATCAATTGAAAAACGGTTTGTAGTTCATGATAGTGATCCGGTCTGCGACGGGTAAGATGTAAAAAAAGATTTAATTTAGCGGGAGCAGGCCAATAGGTCATGCTTATCTCACAGGTTTTTTTGGGAAGGCGCCGCGAAAACGTAGCAACGAAGTGTACATATTATACAAGAATTGTGAGTTGAGCAGCAACACAACTAAAAATTTAAGTGCGAAGCGTATTATTTAATATCCCACTGTGTCAGTTTAATTCGAACTTGCCATTGGCAGTTGGATAATTGAATACGATCGGGCAAATCAATTTTTCCGATGTTAGTAAAATGTTGATAGACAACGCGCCAACCGGATTGGCGTAGTTGCATGATACGGTTATAAGCATCTAGATTAGTGGTATAACGTGATTGAGGAGCGGGTAGGCCGCGTAACCAATAATAGAATTGTGATACTGGTAAATTTAAACCTAATTGATTATGTAAAAGTTTTTCTGGGTTTTGTGCATGATAAGTTTTTTGATGTGTCGTTAAACTGACTCGCTTAGGGTCGCCCGTGAGCACAGCACTTTGTGTGCCTAAGGGGCCAAAAAAGTTGAGTTGATAATTAGGATAGTCTTGTTTCCAACTGAATGAAGCATTGACACCATGACCGGTGGTTTCATGGATGGCAAGGTTACCATTGACACGAAAATTTTGTATGGTGTTCAGTTGTGCTTTGCGTTGTGTCCAGGGAAGATAGTGATTAATTATTTTGGGCTTAGGGAGAGGTGTAGAGGTTTGTGTAAAGCTCGCACAACTGCTCAAAAAAACCGCTAAAATAATGACACTAATCTTTTTCATAAAAAATTTATCAGTATACTATTACATGAGGTCGTTAAGCATTCTATGCGTCTAACTCGTATCTATCAACCACAAGCTTCACATACTGGACAAATTATAAGCTTATCGAAGGAGGCTGCGGGACATTTAATTCGCGTGTTGCGTCTAAAAGCCGGTGATGAATTTATTGTATTTAATGGCAAAGCAGGAGAATTTCCTGCTAAAATTGTTGAAATGACTAAAAATACGCTTACCGCAAAGCTGGGTAAATTTGATAATGTGAGTCGTGAATCGCCTATCCAAATTACTTTAGCGCAAGCGGTGTTGCGATCGGAAAAAATGGATTATATGTTACAAAAAGCGATTGAATTAGGCGTTACCCGTTTTATCCCCTTGTTAACAGCACACTGTACACTTAAGTTAGCACCTGAGCGTTGGCAGAAACGTTGTTTACATTGGCAAGGTGTGATGCTTGCGGCCAGTGAACAATCAGGAAGAACATGTTTGCCGAAGTTAGAGAATCTGATGACCTTTGATGTTGCTACGACTTCGATAAAAGCGGATCAGCGCATCATTTTACATCCTTGTGCTAAAGAAAATATCAATTCATTACCGCATTGCCAGAGTGTTGCATTATTGGTGGGTCCTGAAGGCGGCTGGTCAGAAAATGAGTTGAAGTGTGCTCGTGTCGCAGATTATGTTGCTATGCAACTAGGACCACGCATCATGAGAGCAGAAACGGCCGGTTTAGCGGCGGTCAGTGTATTGCAAAATATATACGGTGATTTGTAAAAATTTTTTAATATGGGATAATAG
>DAIQAW010000111.1:0-4434 GCA_036781465.1 Candidatus Aquirickettsiella sp. | reverse complement strand
AGCCAGTGCACTAATCCAAAACGGAATGGGCAAATCAGTAATAAATGATAAAATAATACCTAACCATACGATTAAAATACCAAACAGGATCGTTAAAAATAAGCCACTTAAAATACGGTGCGTCCAATTTAAAGCGGCGGCTGCCGGTCCTATCAATAAAGTAAATACTAAAAGGACACCGACTACTTGACTGACTTCAGTTACAGCAACCGCCACAATGATCATAAACAAAATAGAAATCAATGATAGAGAAACACCTTTTGCTTCGGCTAACTCAGGCTCTAAGCTAGCAAATAATAAGGGTCTTGCAATGATACTTAAGCCTAATAAACTGAGAACAGAATAGATCAACATCATCTTTATTAAATGCGCTGAAACACCCAAGAGATTACCAAATAATACCGTCATTGCTTGTGCTGCATGACTGGTATAAAAATGTAAAAATAAAACACCCAACCCTAAAGCCAAAGCCAAAATAATGCCAATAGCTACGTCACTTTTATTTATTCGGTGCCCCAAACTACCCATGCCAATCGCTGCCAATATCGTCAAAATTAACTGTCCACTGACCGGCATTAAACCAATTAAACCTGCACCGGTCGCTCCAGCAAAACCAATGTGCCCTAAGGAATGACCAGCAAAAGCCAACCTCCTGATAACCATAAAATAACCGACGAAACCTGCTAATATCGCTGCAATCGTACCTGCTATCAGTGCGTTACGTAGGAAATAATATTCAAACAGAGAAACGATCAAGGTCGGGTCGACAATGGTTGACATGATGATGGAATCCTAATTCTTTATTTATGACAAAAAGTTGCTGTTCATGCTGAATAACTTGTATATCCAAGCCGTAAAGCTCACTTAATTTTTTACTGTTAATAATTTCATTGACTGAACCTATCACGGCTTTACCTTTCGCCAAATAGAGTACTCTATCTACGCTGGTTAATAGCGGGTTGATATCATGTGAAGTGAACAGTATCGTAATATTATATTGTAAACGGATATCATCAATTAAACTGACCAACGTGGCTTGATAATAAGGATCTAGATTCATTAATGGCTCATCCAATAATAAAATCTTTGGTTTATTCAATAAGGCTTGTGCCAATAATAAACGTTGTCGTTCCCCTCCTGATAAAAGGCTGTAAGGTCGATTGACAATCTTTTCAGCTTTTACTAACTGAATAACACGCTGTAATTCTTCAGTTTGTTTTGCATTTAAAACGGGTAACCCCCACTGATAACCATTCAAATTTGCGCCTAACCAAGCATAGGCACTTAAACTATTACTGATATTTTGGCGTATTTGCGGCATATAACCAATAAAAGCAGCGCCCCTATGTACTGCTTGTCCAAATACGGAAATACAACCATTGGATGGAGTAATTAAACCTAATATCGATCGCAACAAAGTACTTTTTCCGGCGCCGTTAGCACCTAAAATGGCAATAAATTCACCGGAATTGATGCTTGCAGTAAAATCTTGAAAAATATAGCGTTGCCCATAAGCGAGACTAAGTTGCTTAAATTCGATGGCGTTCATCTAAAGCCTGCTCCACTCGTTTTAATTGATTCAACATCCACTGATAATAAGTCGTATTTATAGGTTGAGTTTCCATCACTCCTACGATAGGAATTCCTAACAATTTAGCCTGTTGTAATAAATGCAATACCAAAGGACTACTCACTTGATTATTGTACAATACTAATTTGACCCGATGCTGCTGCAATTGACGTTGAAATTCTTGTACTTGTTTAGGACTTGGATCCACTCCATTCATCATACTGAGTTGAAATGGAATTCCTTGCATACAAAATCCTAAAGCCTGTGCCATATATCCAAACACGGGCTCAGTCGCAATAACTGAAACACCCTTATGTTGAACTTTAATTTTTTTTATCAGTAACTTTAAATTTTGGTGTTCTACAACAAACTGCTGGTAATGCGCTTGATAATCTTTTTGATGACGTGGATCATGCTTGATTAAATAATCGCGCAATGCCATAGCATAAATAGGCATCGTATTTGGATCATACCAAATATGCGGGTTGACTCCTTTTTCTCTATGCATTAAATCAGCGACACAAATAAAGGTTCTTGTTGTGGCAGAGCCAATACTCAATAAATTCTGCATCCAAGGATCGTAACCCAAACCATTATAAATAATTAGATCGCCTTGCTCCAAAACCTTAGCAACACTGGGAGTTAAATTAAATAAGTGTGGGTCTTGATCAGGGTGATTAAGAATGCTTGTAACTTGGACAAAATTCCCACCGATTTGTTTTGCAACAGAACCATAAAAATTCTCAGCAGCGATAATGTGGATGGGTTTTGCTATACTAGGACTTGTAAAGCTGATTGCCAATAGCAAGAATAAGGCTAGTAAAAATTTCAACATGAAAAACCCTTTTTATTCAACGAAAAATGTTCACCATGAATAATGGTAATTAGCAAGTTTGCATTGAGCCGTTATACTATACCAAACTTGTCAAGATTTTATGGGGCATTATGGGCAAAATTATCGCTATCGTAAATCAAAAAGGGGGTGTGGGGAAAACCACAACCTGTATTAATCTTGCTGCATCGATGGCTTGGTTAGAACAAAAAGCACTGTTGGTTGATCTCGATCCTCAGGCTAATGCCACCACCGGCAGTCTTTTACAAAAAAATCCCAACCCACATATTGCACAAATATTATTAGATGAAGCTCTAATCGAACAGAGCCTCATAGTTACTCCAGCAAATTATACACTGATTCCTGGTTCAAGTGATTTAACGCAAACTGAAATCCATTTATTAAAAAAAGAACAACGTGAATATATACTCAAAAAAAAGCTAAGTTTGCTAATCGATGCCTATGATTATATTTTGCTTGATTGTCCTCCGTCTTTGAATATCTTAACTGTTAATGCTTTAGTAGCAGCTCAATATGTCATTATTCCTGTGCAATGTGAATATTTTGCTTTGGAAGGTTTGACCAATCAAATCGATACGATATTGAGTTTGCAAGTAAATGCCAATCCAAATTTACAAATTCATGGAATATTACGTACCTTGTTTGATGGCCGTAATATGTTAAATACACAAGTTTCAATCAAATTACAAAATCATTTTAAAGCTAAAATGTATAATACATTGATACCTCGCAATATTCGACTTGCAGAAGCACCAAGTCATGGTCAACCTGCTTTATTCTATGATGCTAAATCGAATGGGAGTATAGCTTACTTAAATTTAGCTAGGGAAATATTAACCCGGGATGGTCGTATTATCCCCTCAGTAGGATCTCCTGCTGACATACACTCTGGTGTTTTTTTAAAAAAACGTTCAAATTATGAAAAATCTCCCTCCGTCGAGCAGGTATTATGATGAAAAAATCGCGCTTAGGTCGAAATCTTGACATGTTATTAAGCGGTCAACCTTTTGAAGATTTGGTACAAACAACAAATCCTCGCAAAGAAGAATTACGTTATTTACCCATTGAGTGGTTACAAGCCGGTCGTTATCAACCTAGAAGAGAATTTGCAAAAGAAGCATTAGAAGACTTAGCCAACTCTATTCGCACACAAGGCATAATCAACCCTATCGTGGTACGTCTTATTGGTGAAAATTGTTATGAAATTATTGCCGGTGAACGTCGTTGGCGCGCAGCTCAACTCGCTAACCTCAATGAAGTACCTGTGTTAATCAAAGTAATCTCAGATGAAACGGCGCTGGCTATTTCTTTAATAGAAAATATTCAACGTCAAGATTTGAATCCATTGGAAGAAGCGGAAGGTATACAACGACTTATTAACGAATTCAAATTGACACATCAAGAAATTGCCAAAACCTTAGGTCGTTCACGTACTGCCATTACGAATTTATTACGTTTATTAAGTTTAACTCCGCAAGTAAAGCTTTTATTGCAACAAGGCCAACTCGAAATGGGTCACGCCAGAGCTTTGTTAAGTCTATCCGGCAATTTACAAATTCAAGCTGCTGAAAAAATTATAAAAAATAAATTGTCTGTTCGTGAAACAGAACGTTTAGTTCAAAATCAGGTTTTTATTAACCCGGAGAGCACTACTCCATTAAAAATTGATGCTGATGTACAACAACTCGAACGTAAATTATCAGAAACATTAGGTGCCAAAGTTTATTTTAAACAAACAACTAAAGGAAAAGGTCAACTCATCATCCATTATAATAGTTTAGAAGAATTAGATGGAATTCTGTCTCATATGAACTAATTTTTTTGTAACAACCCATAAAAAATCACCACCTTAGCGAGTTGAGTATAATGAGCGTAACCGTCCATAGTTTCATATTTCCAAGATACCGCGCGCTTCACGCCCGCAATAAGGGTAAATCATTATCAAACAAAGCTTATTAAACCATTCATTTACCTAGTTTTAGGCATGAAATCTCCCTATTTTATACAAGAT
>DAIQAW010000110.1:0-4435 GCA_036781465.1 Candidatus Aquirickettsiella sp. | reverse complement strand
GAATCTAAGCCTTCACTTTTATTAATTACTAATGTAATTTTTTTATTTAACCGACGTAAAAGTTGTGCTAATTGCTGATCCAATACTGACAGACCCTCCCTTCCATTAACTAAAAATAAAATATGATCGGCCTCAGTAATGGCATGTTGGGTTTGCTGTTCCATAAGAAAAGCAATATCTTTTTCTTTACTGCCAGTTAAACCTCCCGTATCCACTACGATGTAGGGTTGATTTCCGACAACCCCTTTGCCATAAAGTCGATCTCGAGTTAAACCGGGAGTATCTGCAACTAGAGCATGTCGAGTTTTAGTCAAGCAATTAAATAAACTCGACTTTCCAACATTGGGTCGACCTACAAGAACAATGCTAGGCAAAGCAGAAGTGGTCATACAGGTAAGCTTGTATGTGTCCAAGCTGATAAACCACCTTCCCTAGTTAAAATACATACCATCGGAAAATCCACAACTGGATCTGCTATAATACTGGCATTTTCATGAACAAGATCCCTTGCTAATAGATGACCATCTGATTGAGCAAGCCAATGAATATAGCCTTCTTGATCACCAATAATTAAACTATTGCCATATAAAGCCGGCGCAGTTAAACCTCGATGTTTTAGTGCCTGTTGCTGCCAAAGCAATTCACCCGTGAAACGATTGAAAGCCCATACACCACCATCTGTATCTGTTATATACAAGCTATTTCCTACTGTAAGACCCGAATAACTTGAAAAATTTCTTTGCCATAAAATTCGTCCAGACCGTAAAGAAACTGCTGCTAGTTGACCTTGATAAGTCACTACGTAAATTACATCGCAAGATAATATTGGATCCGCAGCTATATCAATTAATTGATCGGCAGCAATCACCCTTTGCGGAAATGCAATATTTCGTTCCCATATTAAACTACCGTTTTTTAGGTTCAGCGCGGCTAATTTACCATCTGAAAAACCAACTATAACCTTATTATCTATAATTTGTGGTGCACTACTTGGCCTTAAGATTAACATAGGTGAACCATGCTCATAGGACCATAATAACTCACCGTTTTTTAGATCTAATGCTAATACTTGCCCATCTACCGTTTTAAAAATAATTTGACCTTGTCCGATAACGGGAGGAGCTAATACTTGATTGGGTAATATTGCTCGCCATAAGACATCTCCAGTATCTGTCGCTAGAGCTATCACTTTAGGTTGCCTGGTAACAATAACAACTATTCCTCCATTAACAACTGGGCCGCTCGTAATAATTTGTTTAATATTTTTTTTCCATAATTTACGGCCATGTGCTAAATCTAAAGCAGTGACAAGTCCGGATTTGCTTGCAACAAAAATTTGGTTTTGGTAAATAACAGGCCTTAAATGTAAGTAGTCATCGCCCATACCTCTACCGGTTGCTATAGACCATATTAATACTGGTTGAAGTTGGAAAGGATAGGCCGTTAAAGGCGCGGGCATAGGTGTATTATCATCCCCTAAGCCCGCACAAGCTGTTAAAAAGAATAAGCAAATAAAAATACCAAAAATATAAATTTTATTCATTAAATTTCTCATCAAGCGTAAGCCAAATTATTAATTTTCATTTCTAACAGAGGTTGCTCAATAATATTTCCAAAAGCTTGCTTAGCAGCTAAATAACTTTGGAATGCTTCTTTGCCACGGCCTAAATTATTAAGAATATCTCCCCTTTCCTCCAAAAAAATCGGAATATAAGCTTTATCTTCAAGTTTAGATAGTAAATTCAACGCTTCTTTTGCTTGATTTTGGTTTAATAAAATTCGCGCTAAACGTAACCGAGCGATAGATTGTAAAGCTTGATCATGACCATGATCAACAATTGAAACTAATCTATTCGCAGCCTCAATTAAATTATTTTTATTAACTGCTAATTTAGCTAATTGTAAAGCTGCTAAAGATGCATAAGGTGTATGTGGATAATTTTTTAACAACCCATCGGCTAAACTATTGAGAGTAGAAATTTTTTCACCCGCGGCAATTGATACCATTAAGCGTTCATACTGCATGGATGCAAGAAGTAAATTATTTTCCTTTTCTTGATGCCAATAATTCCAGCCCCAGCTAATAAAAACAGCAAAAATAATACCTATTAAAATTCCGACACCATATTCACGACACCATTTCTTTACATTTTCAGCTTGTTCTATTGCGATTAATTCATTCATGTATTAAATATTCCTGCAGTTTTTTTAACGTCTGATCTTGCGAGACGATTTCTTGTGGACTTTTTTCTCTTAAGTTTTTAATAATAAAAGTGTTAGTCTTTACTTCATCATTCCCTAAAATTAAAGCAAAACGCGCACCACTTTTATCTGCACGTTTAAATTGAGATTTAATCCCATCTCCGCTCACATCAAGTCTCAAACTAACAGTAGGCAACTTTGTTCGTAAATATTCTGCAAAAATTAAACCCTTTTGAATAGCAATATCGTTTATCGTAATAAAATATATATCCGGAACAGAGATAGATGCTGCAGAATTTAATTTTGGTAATAAGTTAATTAAGCGTTCTAAGCCTATGGCAAAACCCACTGCCGGTGTGGCATGTCCGCCTAGATGTTCTACCAGCTTATCGTATCGACCTCCTGCACAAACTGTACTTTGAGCAGTTTGCTGTTTATCTGTCAAAACCCATTCAAAAACTGTTTTATTGTAATAATCTAACCCTCTGACCAAATGAGGATTAATGGTAAAATTAACGTGTGTATTCGTAAGTATTTCTTGTAAGGTACAAAAATCTTGTTGAGAATCAGAATCAAGATAATCAAGTAACTTAGGTGCTTTTTCAATGAGGTCCTGCATCTTGGGATTTTTACTATCCAAAATACGTAATGGATTGGTTTGTAATCGCCGTTGAGAATCCTCATCTAAATATTTTAGATGTTGAGTAAAATAATTAACTAAGCTTTCTTTATGTGACTTACGTGAAATTGAAGACCCTAATGAATTAATCTGCAAACTTAATTGATGTTTTAAACCTAATTCATCCCAAAGACGTGCCGTCATCAAAATTAATTCTGCATCAATATAAGGACGACCTACACCAAACACTTCCATGCCAAATTGATGAAATTGTCTATAGCGGCCTTTCTGAGGCCGTTCATGCCGAAACATAGGACCTAAATACCACCAACGTTGCATTTGATTGTAAAATAAACCTTGTTCTATACCGGCTCGAACACAACCCGCAGTTCCTTCGGGTCTTAGAGATAAGCTTTCG
This sequence comes from Candidatus Aquirickettsiella sp., assembly GCA_036781465.1. Lineage (GTDB taxonomy): Bacteria > Pseudomonadota > Gammaproteobacteria > Diplorickettsiales > Diplorickettsiaceae > Aquirickettsiella. The sequence continues at coordinate 1,196 of DAIQAW010000110.1, read as the reverse complement.
CCATTACGATCAATGAAAGTGTACATCTCCTTTTCAACAATATCAGTTACATCGCCAATACAACGTTTAAACAACTCGGTTTTTTCTAGAATTGGAAAACGAACTTCCTGGTGTCCATATTGCTTAGCAAGTTTACGCAAACTATTTTCAACTTTCTGCCATGTAAAAATTTCTATCGGCAGAATATCATTCATGCCACGAATCGCTTGTATTTTTTCTACCATAATTAATAATAAAGTTGTTTACTTTTATGTTTGGTTTTTAGTTTAGGTGTATGAACTAATGCTTTATAGGCGTCCGAGTTCGGGAATTTTGTTTGTAGCATTAAGGTATAACTACCTGCTGCTGTTGGATTTCCTAAATTTCTCGCTAAGACAGCGCCCAACCATAAAGCATTGGCTGTAGGCTCTTTAACAAGCTGCATATAATGATCTAAATATTGCTGCGCTTGTTGATAATTTTTGGCCTGATAATTTATTCTACCTAATTCCAACCAAGAGATCGCCCGTTTTGGGTCCTGAGTAATTGCTTGTGTAAAATAACCCAAGGCTTTTTCAGTATCAGGTATCTGCATAGCACATAAACCTGCATTTTCATAGACTTGAGCCGTATTAAGATAACTTGGATCTTGTAATGCTAACAAAAAGTGTTGATCCGCTTCCAAATAACGACCTCGACGACACAAAAAAGTGCCATAATTATTTTGCGCTGCACCGGATTTTGGATTAAGTGTTATCGCTCGACGATAATAGGCGTCTGCAGAAGGCAAACTTCCAGTACTTTCTAAGAAATAACCCATGGCACCTTTTGCCTGCAAGGATCCAGGTGATTGTTGTTCCGCAAGTAATAATTTTTGATGTGCACGTTGTACATCACCATTTTCTAAATAAGCTAAACCTAACTGAACATTTACATCAGATGCTTGCAGACCGGATACTTGTATTTTAGATTTAGAAAAAACACTACAAGCCGTAAGCGTTACTATTAAAATAATAATGATGAATTGCTTAAATATCGAAATCATTTACTCTCCCATTTTTAAATTCCATCAAATTCAGGCAGATGATTCAATTAAAATAGGAATTACTTTTTGACGTTCTCTGCTACGGTAGCTTTTATCTTGAACGCGTCCTACTAATTGACCACATGCTGCATCAATATCTTCACCTCTGGTTTTTCGCGTTATTGCATTAAAT
>DAIQAW010000109.1:0-4440 GCA_036781465.1 Candidatus Aquirickettsiella sp. | reverse complement strand
ATAATAACCTTCCTAAAGAAACAGTTAAGGACAAGGGAATGCCCAAAAAATCGGAAATGACTCGCGAGCAAAAAATCTCGACACTGGATTGGCAAGCATTAAGATTGGCAGTAAATAATTGTAAAGCTTGTAATCTACATAAAACACGTAGTAATCCTGTATTTGGGGTAGGAAATCCTGATGCTGATTTATTGGTCATTGGAGAAGCCCCTGGAGCGAATGAGGATAAACAAGGAGAGCCTTTTGTAGGTCGAGGGGGGCAATTATTGACAAATATGTTGTCTGCGATCGGTTTTGAACGAGGAGATTACTATATTGCAAATATTTTAAAATCACGCCCACCCAATAATCGTGATCCTTCTTTGGAAGAAGTAAAGGCCTGCACACCTTATTTATTGCGACAAATTAGTTTAATTAAACCGAAATTAATTTTAGCAGTTGGCCGAATTGCTGCACATTATTTATTATCAACAGATGCATCAATGGCGAATTTACGCGGAAATGTGTTTCATTTTGGAGAAAAAAAAATTCCTTTGTTAGTTACTTATCATCCCGCTTATTTACTTCGTTCTCCGCGCGAAAAACGGAAAGCTTGGCAGGATATGCAATGTGTAAAAAAACAATTAAGTCTAGAAGTTATCGAACAAAATGCTTAATTAGGCCCTGTAAAAATAATTGGTATGAATTAGGTTTTAGCCTGGTCGAGTTGTTATTTACCATTACTTTAATCAGTATTTTATTAACTCTAGCATTTCCAGTTTATAAACATTTAGCTCTTGAACTTCGTTTATTTATTTTAACAGAACAAGTCCGTTCTACTTTAGATTATGCTCGGAGTGAAGCAATTAGACATCAGAGTGTGATAACAGTATGTAAGAGCAAAGATGGGAAGAACTGTTCAGGGCATTGGAAGGATGGCTGGATCATTTTTATAAATAAAGGTTCTTCTTCAATTAAAAATGGAAGTTTATTATATGTTTTTCCCGCTTTGAGTTATTGGGGTTTTTTAGAATGGCATGGATTTCGCTCTGACAATTATTTGCAGTTGTATCCAAATGGCTCTAGCCAAAATGGCAGTTTTATCGTCTGTGTTAATGCATTTTCAAAGAAAATAGCTAGGTCAATTAAAATAAGTCAAACAGGAAGGATAAGAATAGATAGAGAAAACACCAGAAATCTGAAATGTAATGGCTAAATAAATCTATTCGTTGGGATTTTTCTATTCAGTTTTTTTATAATTTGGAGTCTGAATATTGCGCTTGCAATGAATTCAAAAAATTCGTATCTTCATACTAGGAATATGCAGCCACTCGAGTTCTAAGCAATTAAAAAAATTTTATGAAAAAAAATATTCTTTTTATCCTAAATATAGCAGCATTAGATGCCTATGCTCAAATTCCAGGATCACTGGGCGACTTATCAGATAAACTTTTATTGCCTATGTCTCTGTTGACAGGTGCCCTTTATAATATGAGTTTGGCTATTGGGATAGCTTTACTATTCGGCTCCCTCATTCAGTATAAAAACTATCGAAATAATCCTTCCCAAGTTCCTCTGAGTCGCCCTATTACTTTATTGATTTTCGGTGTGATTTTAATTGTATTGCCTATACTTACCAAATTTTCTGAAAGTGCCCTTTTAGTTTCTAGAGTATCTTAAAAATGAAGATTCTTATCAGTAATGATGATGGTGTACATGCTCCGGGTTTGTCGATTTTAGCTAAAGCTTTAGCTAAAATCGCAGAAGTTACTATTGTGGCACCAGATAGAGATCGCAGTGGAGCTAGTAATTCGCTAACTTTACAGCATCCCTTAAGATTAAGATATTTTGATGATAATATTATTAGTGTTCAAGGCACTCCAACAGATTGTGTTCATCTTGCCTTAACAGGTCTGTTAAGCAAAGATAAACTCCCTGATATGGTTGTTTCAGGTATGAATGCGGGTTCTAATTTGGGCGAAGATGTTTTCTATTCAGGAACTGTAGCAGCTGCAATGGAAGGACGTTTTCTGGGAATACCAGCGATTGCCTTTTCAATAGCTGGAAGTGAGCCTATGTATTATTCTACGGGAGCAGAAGTTGCAAAAAGGTTAGTAACCCTTTTATACGAAAAACCAATTCCAGCTAAGACTATTTTAAATGTAAATATCCCGGACGTCGCTTTTGAAGATTTAAAAGGATATGAAGTTACACGTTTAGGAACCCGCCATAATGCTGATAGAATGATGCCTAGTAAAGATCCAAGAGGTCATACCATTTACTGGATTGGTAGTTCCGGAAAGGAAGATGATGCGGGAATAGGTACAGATTTTTATGCTTTAAGCCAATCCCAAGTTAGTATTACACCTTTACAGCTTGACTTAACTCATCATGCTGCGCGAGACCAGATTGAAGATTGGATTATTAATATGGATCCGAAACTTTAAATTATCTTGATATACTCACAGCTATTAGATTTATGGCAAGAAGCCGAGAATATGAAGCAACCAGAGTGTATTTAAGAAATATGAGGATTGCGAATTGAGCGGCTACATAGACAAAAATTCAAGTGTAAAAAAGATCAAGAATTCATTGAATTTTTTATCTAACTGCATGATACCTACTCAATGAAGTATTTTTCTAAACTTTACGACAAAATGCTTGCTTTGGCTAAGCATGCGCATGCTCCGTATTATTTATTTATTTTAAGTTTTGCAGAGTCTTCGTTTTTTCCTATCCCACCTGATGTTATGTTAGCCCCTATGTCGTTAGCTAAGCCAGAGTGTGCATGGCGCTATGCATTTTTGACAACGATGGCTTCTGTTTTAGGCGGATTATTTGGTTATTGGATAGGGAGTATAGCGTTTGATTGGGTGCACCCCTATATTCTGCAGTTTGGATATGAGAATACTTACCAACAAATTGAGCATGGATTTAATCAATGGAATTTTTGGATACTTTTTTTGGCAGGATTTACACCTATTCCTTATAAGTTATTTACCATAGCGGCTGGGGCCTTGCATGTTGCGCTATTACCCTTTATCTTGGGATCATTGGTGGGTCGTGGCGGAAGATTTTTTTTAGTCGCTTTTTTAATGCGTTGGGGTGGCGTTCATATTGATAAATTATTACGACATTACATCGATCGATTTTCTTGGTTTGTTCTATTATTAGCGGTCGCTGTTTTCGTCTATCTTAAAATTTGGAGTTAAGAGATAATATTGAATATGCAAATAGAGATATAAATTTTCTATTTGGCTAGATTTCGATAAAAATAATGAGTTGGGATGCTAATTTGCGTGTATTAGCCCCCGATAGATATCGATAAAACAATCAAAATTTAATTAGATCTAAGAATTTTTAAACTTTGTTAATTATATTAGTAACCAAAAAAAGGTTGCTTAATATATATCTTTCTATCTAGGTTAATTAATTCAAGGAGAATTAATATGAGTAACAAAGGAAGTACATTTAAAAAAAGAGGAGGTGGAAAACAGCCAAATTCAGTAGTATCTGAACAAGTATTTGAAAATAAACCAGATAAATTTTTAGTAAATCGTGACATGGGCGAGTCAGAACCAACGCCCCATAAATATGTGCGACGTGATGAGACACTTGGTGCAACTCAATTATACTTAAATGAGATAGGTTTTTCTCCTTTATTGACAGCTGAAGAAGAAGTTTACTACGCGCGACTTATTGCAAAAGGGGATCAAGATGCTCGGAAAAGAATGATTGAAAGTAATTTACGCTTAGTGGTAAAAATTGCCAGACATTACAATAATCGTGGGTTACAGTTTTTGGATCTTATAGAAGAAGGTAATTTAGGTTTAATGCATGCAGTAGAGAAATTTGATCCAGAACGTGGCTTTCGTTTTTCTACATATGCAACATGGTGGGTGCGTCAAGCCATTGAACGAGCCATTATGAATCAAGCGCGTACTGTTCGTCTTCCAATCCACGTGGTTAAGGAATTAAATGTTTATTTACAAGCGGCGAGAGAATTAACACAGAAATTGGATCATAAACCTACTTCAGATGAAATTGCTAAATGGTTAGATAGACCTTTTGAAGAAGTTGAACGCATGCTCGGCTTAAATGAACATATCACTTCTGTTGACGCTCCAGCTAGTAGTGAAGCGGATAAACCTTTACTTGAAACCTTATCTGATAATCGTGAAAATGATCCTGAACATATCTTGGAAGGTGAAAATCTACGAAAACGTTTAGAAGGTTGGCTAAAGCAATTATCGACGAATCAGCGAGAAGTTATTGCTCGTCGTTATGGTTTATTAGGTTGTGATCGTATGACCTTAGAAGAAGTTGGCGAAGTCATTGGTCTAACTCGCGAGAGAGTGAGACAAATTCAGGTTGAAGGCCTGAAAACTTTACGAAAAATTATGGAGAAACAAGGGGATTTTTCCAATTTGCTGCATAATTAATTTTTTTAAAATAAAAATA
>DAIQAW010000108.1:0-4471 GCA_036781465.1 Candidatus Aquirickettsiella sp. | reverse complement strand
TACTAAGATAGTGTAACTAAAAAAAATTTAATTATACTCTCAGCATTTTTATTTTTACCTATGATGCTAATCACTAATCGAAAAACTAGATTGTTCAATTTTAGTTAATTGAGGATTTTTAGTGATACACAAGAAAATATTAATTTGATCAGGAATTATTTTAAATAGCTTCTTTTTAAGAAATTGATAAAGCCGATAAGCTAAGGCTTCGATAAGTTTAAAACAATGCTTATCACAGAATTGTTGCAACTCATTCGCCAGGGTAGCATAGCAGATCGTGTCATTTAACTGATCATTGATACAGGCGGGGGGTAGACTGCTAAAATTAAACTTTATTTGCACTGAAACCCATTGAGGTAAGCTACGTTCTTCGACCGAGTTACCTAATTTAACCAATAAATTAAGTTTTTCTAATGTTAATTGAGAGTTCATGTGCAAAAAACATAGCAAACAAGCGATAATTTGGCTACTATAGCCACATTCTTGCTCATAGTAAATAAAATAATAATAAGAGGCTATATGGGTTATATCAATAAAACGCTCTTGCCAGATGAAAAAATCATCTATCTCAGCTATCCACACTGGATTGTTGTTTTTAGATCGTTAATGGTTTTAATCTTTATAGCGGCTTTTTTGTGGATCAGAGGCGCCTTTCCTCTATTGTTCATCAGTTTTTTTTCTCTTTTAAGTCTAGTTGCTTGCTTACCCGGACTGATTGTTTATTATTCTTCTGAGTTTGGAATTACTGATAAACGGGTTATTATGAAATCAGGGTTTATTAGCCGATATGCTTTTGAAAATTCCTTGGATCGTATTGAAGGGGTAGAGATTAGTCAAAGTATTATGGGCCGAATTTTTGATTACGGATCAATTCGTATTCGTGGTGTCAGTGGGACCAATGAATTATTTTCTGCTGTTCGCTATCCATTTAGATTTCGGTATAAAGTTTTAGAAGAAATGGAACGACAAAAAAAAAGCTAAATAATTTACTTAAAATTATTTTTCCATTGTCGAAGATAAGCAAATATTTCGATGGGGTTAACAAGCTTTTTCCCAGTTCTTTTTTCTACGCACATCTTTATTTGGGGATTATCACAACGTAAAAAAGGATTGCTCAAGCGCTCTTCAGATAAATGACTTGGGACACTGGCTAAGTTTTTTTGACGCAATTCTCTAGTTTTTTCTAATCGTTCTTTAATATGGGGGTTATTGGGTTCTACGGCCTGAGCAAAATGTAAGTTAGCTAGCGTATATTCATGGCCGCAATAAATCTGGGTTTCGTCGGGAAGTTGCATTAGTTTATTCAAAGAATTCAACATTTGATCGGCTGTCCCTTCAAATAATCGACCACAACCCGCTGTAAATAAAGTATCACCACAGAATAAAAGATGGTTCCCATAATAAGCAATATGTCCCAATGTATGCCCAGGAATAGCCAGTACTTCAAAAATAGGCCAATTGGGCAATTCAATTTTGTCACCTTCCTTAACTAGATTACTTACTCCAGCTATTTTTTCTTTTGCAGGTCCGAATACGGGAACAGAATGAAGTTTTAAAATAGAACGAATACCGTTCGTATGATCCCAATGATGGTGTGTGATGAATATTGCATCGAGTTTAAGATTTAATTGTTTTAATTGTGCCAAAACAGGTTTTGCTTCACCTGGATCGACAATAATACAATGTTTTGTTTCTTCATTGATAAGACACCAAATATAATTATCCTTAAACGCCAAAATAGGTAATATTTGTATCGTCATAGTTTCTCCACAAAGTTCTTTTATTTTTGTTAACTGCCATCCTTGGAACCGTTTAACACAAAGTCAGTTCGAGAGGGTTTAAATTAAAGATTTAGTTTTTATTTATCAGTGCGTTTTCGTGAAGCTTGATGTCGCTGTTCACGTCGCTTGCCTGCTTCTTCATAACGTCTTATTTCGTCATTCGTTTCAGGGATAACCTTAGGAACATGTGCAGGACGACCAGACTCATCTGTACCTACAAAAGTAAAATAAGCAGATACTATATGGCGCCGTGTACCGGTACGATAATCTTCTGCAAGAACACGTACCCCAATTTCCATCGAACTGGTCCAACTACGATTAATAGCGGCTTGGAAAATTAAAATATCTCCCCGAGTTGCGGGTTGCAAAAAATGCATAGCATCTACAGAAACAGTTACACAGGGTCTTTGGCTATGTCTCTCTGCAACGACAGAAGCGACTCTATCAAGCGTGGACATAACTAAACCACCAAACACGGTTTCAGTTGAATTCAAATCATTAGGAAATATTTTATAAGTATGATCATGTACAGCTGAGGCTGCAACGGTTTTTTTTTGTGGTATAGACATTAGCCACCCAATTTTTTATCATCAAAAATCTATTATAACTTAATATTTACAAACACACCTCATATTGTCTGGCCAATACATTCTCCAAATTTCACCTTTTTTTCAAATAATTCAGACAACCATTTTATACGCTGGGGTGTGAATAAAATAATAACCGTAGAACCTAATTGAAATTGTCCAATCTCTTCTCCCTTACGTAAGGAAACTTTGTTATCTAGGTAATGCCAATGATAAATATGTCGATTGGGAGCAGGCGCGATAATTCCTTCCCATGGGGTACTGATGCTGCCAACAAGCATTGCGCCCACTAAAATGACCGCCATCTGGCCTATAGGTGTAGAAAATAAAGTAATAACACGTTCATTGCGAACAAATAAATTTGGAAGTTCAGTGGTAGTCTGAGCGTTTACTGAAAATAAACGCCCTGGAACATAAAGCATTTCTTTCAATTCGCCACTATATGGAATATGTACGCGATGATAATCTTGCGGAGCTAGATAAAAAGTTGCGAATTGTCCTCCATGAAACTGCGCAGCTAATTTAGCAGAACCGCCTAATAAAGCTTGTAGGTTATAGTTTATTTTTTTGGCTTGGATGAGTTGATTTTCTTTGATATCGCCAATTTGACTAATAGTGCCATCAACGGGAGAGATGATGTCTCTAGCATTAATGGAAATTGGGCGCTTTTCAGGTTTTAAAGATCGCGTAAAAAAATGATTAAAATTAATATAGTGTTCAGGATTTTCTTCCAATGCTAACGTCATATCGACATTATAATGACGTATAAATCCAAAGATTAATCTATTTTTAATCCATGTTTGTTTGCAGTTAGCTATCCAGCCGGCAAAACGGGATAGACTATGTTGGGGTAGTAACGATTGATAACGGATGTGCAATTAATTCTCCTTAGAAATTGTAAGCTAGCAAAATATTTGACCATTATAGCGCGGTCATTTTACTTCGCGAAAGTCTGAACTATAGTTTTTTTATGGATATTAAAACCAAGGATACAGAAGTATTGATTATTGGGGCAGGGCCTACGGGCCTGATGATGGCTTGTCATTTGTTGCATTATGGCGTTAAGTTTAGAATTTTTGATAAGCAGAAGGATAGAGCACATGAATCGCGAGCTTTTGCGATTCAAGCGAAATCGATGGAAATATTTCAGAATTTAGGTATTGCTGAAGAATTTCTTAAGTTAGCACGTGCTAACGTGGATTTTGCTTTTTTTATTAATGGAAAGAAGCAAATTGAAGTAAAATTTAAGCATTTTAAGCACCAGGATACGCCTTTTCCTTCAGTTTATTTTCTTCCACAAGCGGAAACAGAACGTATCTTTATCGAATTTTTAGAAAAACAAGGTGTTTACATAGAGCGTCAGAAAGAATTAATTGCTTTTTCTCAAGATATAAACGGCGTGCAAGCAATTATTAAAAACAATATCACCGAAAGCGCTGAAAAAATCATGTGTGACTATATTATAGGTTGTGATGGAGCTCACAGTAGCGTTCGGCATACGCTTAATTTTACGTTTGAAGGAAATGCTTATCCGCAAATTTTTAATTTGCTGGATGTAAGTATTGAATGGCCTTACTCGCGAAATAAATTTCTTTTTTTTCTGGGAAAAGACGGCATATTCGTGCATATTCCGCTTACAGAGAAAATTAGCCGAGTTATGCTAGCAAAGCGTTCAAATGACTCGGAAGAAAAAAAATCAACACCCGGCTTAACTGGGTTAGAGAACTTAGCGAGTTTGCTGACCCAAGTCCCTGTGAAACTGATTAATCCAATTTGGATGTCAACGTTTCGTTTGCATCATCGAGGTGTAAACAAATATTATCTAAATCGAGCCTTTCTTGCCGGAGATGCAGCCCACATTCATAGCCCGATAGGTGGTCAGGGCATGAATACCGGAATACAAGATTCTACTAATCTCGCTTGGAAACTTGCTCTGGTATTAAAAAAAGGAACTAACGTAAAATTATTAGATACTTATGAGACAGAGAGGCACCCGGTGGGAAAAATATTATTAAAAACGACGGATCAGCTTTTTTCCTTACTCACAGAAAAAGGTTTTTTTATTTCCAAACTACAAAATTGGTTATTACCTTTAGTTATTTC
>DAIQAW010000107.1:0-4555 GCA_036781465.1 Candidatus Aquirickettsiella sp. | reverse complement strand
TTTCTTGGTGGATTCCACTCGCATGGAAATCAATCGACAAGGGTTTAATATTTTTTTCAATATTCATTTTGGAAATATAAAATTACGCCGGGATCAACAGGGGAAAGTAATAGAGATTTTACCTTATGATGCTATCTCTGACAAACAAACTGAAGCCTTAATTTATTTGGAAATTGATAAAAATTCAAGTGTTGAAATCCTTAATAAGCTGGCTAAAAAGCTGGAAAAAGTATTAGAGCAGGTTAGTTTAGTTGTAAACGACTGGCCCGAAATGCGATCGAGAATGCAAAGTTGTTTAAAAGAACTAGAACAAAATTCCCCACTTTATGATCCAGAAGATGTTGCAGAATCTAAAGATTTTTTGGTTTGGTTGCTAAATGATCATTTTACTTTTTTAGGTTGTCGTGATTATGATTTAAGCAAAGATCATAAAACATTGCGCATGATCAAAAAATCGGGTTTAGGTGTTTTAAGAGATGAAACCCGAAGTAAGGAAGAAAAACCTTTAACAGAATTACCTCCGGAAGCACGTCGTTTGGCTTTTTCTCCACAAGTACTTGTTATTTCTAAGACCAATAGTAAATCCAGAGTGCATCGATCCGTTTATGCTGACTATATTGGCGTCAAACGTTTTAATGAACAGGGAGAATTAATTGGAGAAAGACGTTTTATTGGTCTTTATACTTCAACAGTTTATCATAGTGACCCACGCAGCATTCCATTGATACGGCGCAAGATACAATTAATTTTACAAAATTCAAATCTACCTTTAAAAGGTCACGCTGGAAAAGCATTATTAGATATTCTTTCAAGTTTACCTCGTGATGACTTATTTCAGGCTTCAGTGAAGGAACTAACGCAACTCGCTTTAGGTATTTTACATATTCAAGAGCAAAGAACAGTCCGTCTATTCGTAAGGCAAGATAATTATCGGCGCTTTATTTCTTGTTTAGTTTATTTACCCAAAGAACAATTAAACACCGATCTACAACGTCAGATGGAAAAGATCTTGGTACGAGAATTCTCTGGTATTGAAATTGGTTTTTCAACCTTGTTTGGAGATTCTAATCTTGCACGTATCCATTTTTTAATTCGTACAGACCCTAAGAAAGATTTAACCTATGATGTTAAAAAAATTGAGGCGCAGCTCATCGAGGTAGCACGTTCTTGGAAAGAAGAGTTGCGTCAGGCCTTAATTGAATATTATGGCGAACAAGAGGGTGCACGGTTATTACAAAAATATATGTATGCTTTTCCTAGTGGATATCGAGATACATTTTCCGCAAACATAGCTGTACATGATATAGCACAATTAGAAAGAATTTCCCTAGAACATCCTTTAGAAATGAATTTTTATCCATCTGCGAATGAAAAGGGTGTCCCATTAAGATTTAAATTATTTCAGGCTGGCAAACCCATCATTTTGTCGGATGCCTTGCCAGTTCTGGAAAATATGGGCTTACGCGTCATGGATGAGTGGCCACAAGAAATTACCTTACCCGATGGTCATCGCATATGGATTAACGATTTTGGTGTGAAACCCGTTCATATCGATGACATAGATGTTTCTCAGGTTAAAGAAATTTTTCAAGAAGCTTTTAGTAAGATTTGGTCTGGAGAAGTCGAAAATGATGGGTTTAATCGTTTAATATTGGCAGGTCAATTAACTTGGCGGGAAGTTTCAATATTAAGAGCTTATACCAAATATCTTCGTCAAATCGGAGTGCCATTTAGTCAAGCTTACGTAGAAACAGTTGTATCACGTAATGCAGAAATCGCTAAAATTTTAGTTAAACTATTTAAATATTATTTTGATCCTAGTCTTCAAGATGAATCCGGTAGCGTGACGGCTAGTCTGGAAAAAAGTTTACTTACTGCCTTGGATGCGGTCGTGAGTTTAGACGAAGATCGCATTTTGCGAAATTTATTTGAAGTCATTCAAGCTACGTTGCGAACTAATTATTATCAAACCTGTCAACAGAACAAACCGAAGCCTTGGTTGGCACTTAAGTTGAACCCGAGTCAAATTACAGATTTACCATTGCCTAGACCAATGTATGAAATTTTTGTGTATTCTCCACGTGTTGAGGCGGTTCATTTAAGGGCTGCAAAGGTTGCTCGAGGTGGTATCCGTTGGTCAGATCGTAGAGAAGATTTTCGGACCGAAATACTGGGTTTAATGAAGGCCCAACAGGTAAAAAATGCGGTGATAGTTCCTGCTGGCGCTAAAGGTGGTTTTGTTTGTAAGCTACTGCCAGAAAACGTTGAGCGTGAAGCCGTTATGAATGAAGTGATCATCTGCTATCAAACTTTTATGCGCGGCTTATTGGATTTAACCGATAATTTGCAAAATAATGTGGTTATACATCCCAAAGATGTCGTGCGGTATGATGAAGAAGATCCATATTTAGTTGTCGCTGCCGATAAAGGTACAGCAAGTTTTTCAGATATTGCCAATGCCATCGCGGCTGAATATAACTTTTGGCTAGGAGATGCTTTTGCTTCAGGCGGCAGTGTCGGTTATGACCACAAAAAAATGGGGATTACTGCTCGTGGGGCGTGGGAATCTGTTAGAAGGCATTGTAGAGCATTAGGATTTAATCCGGATAAAAATGATTTTACCGTTGTTGGTATTGGTGACATGTCAGGCGATGTTTTTGGTAATGGGATGCTTTTGTCTCACCATATTAAGCTCGTAGCCGCATTTAATCATATGCATATATTTATTGATCCTAATCCAGATCCAGAAAAAAGCTTTCAAGAAAGAAAACGTTTATTTAATCTACCACGTTCCACTTGGCAGGATTATAACAGCAGCTTAATTTCTAAAGGCGGTGGTATTTTTTTACGATCACAAAAATCCATCGTACTGTCTAGCGAAATTAAAAAATTATTAGATATTAGTCAAGATTCCATTGCTCCCGATGGATTAATTCGAGCGATATTAAAAGCCAGCGTCGATTTATTATGGAATGGCGGTATTGGTACTTATGTTAAAGCATCGAGTGAAAGAAATGCAGATGTTGGTGATAGAACTAACGATAGTTTACGTATTGATGCTAAAGAATTACGTTGCCGCATTGTAGCTGAGGGAGGAAATCTTGGTTTAACTCAATTGGGTCGTATTGAATATGCTTTAAATGGAGGCTTAATTTATACGGACTTTATTGATAACTCTGCTGGTGTAGATTGTTCGGATCATGAGGTTAATTGTAAGATTTTATTGAATGCAGTGGTCGCTTCAGGTGAAATGACTTTTGAACAACGAAATTCATTGTTAGCAGAAATGACTGATGAAATTGCTAAACTCGTTCTTTATGATAATTATTGTCAAACACGTACCATTAGTCTAGCAGCTATGCATGCTCAGCAAGAATTAGAATTTCATCGTCGTTATATTCAAGAATTAGAGCAACATGGTAAATTAGATCGCGCATTAGAATTTCTTCCGGATGAAAAGGCCTTGTTAGAAAGGAAAGCATTGGGTAAAGGACTAACTAGTCCTGAAATTGCTGTATTACTTGCTTATACCAAAATGTGGGTAAAAGCTGAATTGCTGGAGAAGCATTCTCTAGAAGAAGACTATTTAAAACGTGTTTTGGAATCTGCTTTCCCAAAACCCTTGCGCGGTCGATTCTCGAAGTTTATGCAACAACATAGTCTGCGTCGCGAAATTATTGCAACCAAGATTAGTAATGCCATGGTTAATGATATGGGTATTACATTTGTCTTTCGTTTAAAGGCCGAAATTGGTGCAGATATTGCTTCAATTGCACGTGCTTATGCAATTGCGCACCATGTGTTTGGTTTTTCTGAGCTACTCGGAATTGCAGAGAACTTAAGTGACAATGTAGCCCCGGTTACTCGTTATGCTATTATGCGCCAATTTAATCGGTTGATAAGACGTGCAACTCGATGGTTTATCTATAACTATAAAGATCAATTAACCGATATTTTAGGAATGGTTGATCGATTTAAACAATCAATAGTTACACTGAACAAAAGCCTACCGAATTTACTTATTGGTGAGGAACGAGAACACTGGGAAAAAAATATTCAAGGACTTATGGAAGCGGATATTTCAGAAGAAATTGCGAAACGTATTGCAAATGTGGATCATGAATATGCACTGTTGGATATTATAGATTCAGCACAGAGAAATAATTTGGCTTTGCAAAATGTCGCTGAACTGTATTTCATGGTGGGTGAAAGATTTGGATTTACTTGGTTGCGATCTCAGATTATGAAGATAGCGATTGAAACCTTATGGGACAATTTGGCTAGAGTGATTTTATTGGATGATCTAGATACTCAGCAACGTCATTTGGCCGTTATTATTTTACAATGTGTTATAGATAAACAAGGTAATAATGAAATCTGCTTGGAACAATGGGAAACAGACAATCAAGATTTTATTCAGCGCTGGGAACAATTTTTGGCTGATTTACGCAGCACAGGTGAATTGAAGTTAATGATGTTTTCAGTGGTAATCCGAGAATTAGTCAGTATGGTTAATGCTACTAACCTTTCTAAAGTAACAAGCTAGATAAAATCT
>DAIQAW010000106.1:0-4583 GCA_036781465.1 Candidatus Aquirickettsiella sp. | reverse complement strand
TTCTAAGCATACTTAATTTTCTGTTTTTAACGATACTAAAAAAATGATAAAAATTAGCTTGTTATTTTTGAGGTATTATGAATCTGAAAGATCTTAAATATTTATTAGCTTTAGCTGAGTATCGTCATTTTGGAAAGGCCGCTAAAGCATGTTCGGTTAGTCAACCGACCTTAAGTATACAATTAAAAAAATTAGAACATGCTTTAGGTGTACAATTATTCGAGCGTGGTCAAAAAAAAGTTTTAATTACAAGATCAGGACTGCGTATTGTTGAACAAGCAAAGCATGTATTAAATGCAGTAAATGAGCTTGAGCGATTGGCAAAATTAGCTAACGATCCTTTTTCTTCTGAGTTGCGTTTAGGACTGATTCCTAGCTTGGGTCCTTATTTACTTCCGCATATTTTATCTTTCATAAAACAGCAATTACCGAAACTCACTTTATATTTATATGAAGATAAAACAGAGGTTCTTTTAACCCAATTGAATCAGGGTAATTTAGATGCTGTGATATTAGCGTTACCGGTTCAGCATAAAGGTATGATTGTACAAACTTTATTTAAAGAACCTTTTTTTCTGGTTATGCCTGTATCACACCCATTACATGATTCTAAAGAGCTGCATTTAAACGATTTGAACAGTGATAATTTACTTCTTTTAGAAGAAGGACATTGCCTTAGGGATCAGGCATTAGAGGTTTGTCATAAAAAAAGTAATCTTAAGGAAAAGACGAATTATCGTGCAACTAGTTTAGAAACTTTGCGAAATATGGTAGCGAGCGGCACGGGAATTACTTTGTTACCTTTATTAGCGTTGGAAGAACATCCTTTGACAATCAACAAACCTTTTGCTGATCCTATACCAGAACGAATAATTGGAATTTTATGGCGTAAAGATAGTGCTTTGGAACCTTGTTGCAGAAAATTAGCAACAGTTATTGAAAATACGCTCCCAGATGTATTAGCCGATTTAGAAAAAAAACTCAAATCAACTAATACTCTCCGCACTTGAATTTTTGTTTAGCTTTCTGTGGCAATTGTCAAAAATTTAATTGCTATAGCGCTTATTTTTTTAAAAGATTACTTCTTCATTGAGTCAAAAAATTCGTCATTAGTTTTGGTATTTTTTAAACGTTCAATTAAGAACTCCATAGCGGTGACTTCATCCATGGATTGTAAAATTTTCCGTAATATCCACATTTTTTGTAATATATCAGGTTTAGCTAGTAATTCTTCACGTCGGGTACCGGATCGGTTTAAATGGATAGCAGGATAAATACGCTTTTCAGCGATTCGTCGATCAAGATGAATTTCCATATTCCCGGTTCCTTTAAATTCTTCATAAATAACATCATCCATTTTTGAACCGGTATCCACCAATGCGGTAGCAATAATAGTTAAACTACCGCCTTCTTCAATATTACGTGCAGCTCCAAAAAAACGTTTTGGTCGTTGTAGTGCATTCGCATCGACACCACCGGTTAATACCTTTCCAGACGAAGGAATAACGGTATTATAAGCACGCGCTAAACGAGTGATAGAATCTAATAAAATAACAACATCTTTTTTGTGTTCGACTAATCGTTTCGCTTTTTCAATAACAATTTCTGCAACTTGGACATGACGTGTTGCAGGTTCATCAAAGGTACTTGCAATAACTTCACCACGAACCGAGCGACGCATATCGGTTACTTCTTCAGGACGTTCATCAATTAACAAAACAATCAAATAGCATTCTGGACAATTATACGAAATTGATTGTGCAATGTTTTGCATCATCATCGTTTTACCGGCTTTCGGAGGAGATACAATTAAACCCCGTTGTCCTTTTCCAGTCGGAGCAACTAAATCAATTATTCTAGCAGTGATATCCTCTGTACTACCATTTCCACGTTCCAGTGTCACTCGTTCGTCGGGAAATAAAGGAGTTAAGTTTTCAAATAAAACGCGATTTTTAGCATTTTCAGGGGCATCAAAATTAATTTCACTTACTTTAAGTAAAGCAAAATAACGTTCAGATTCTTTAGGAGGACGAATTTTTCCTGAAACAGTGTCACCAGTGTGAAGATTGAAGCGTCGAATTTGACTAGGAGAAACATAAATGTCATCAGGGCCGGCAAGGTAGGATCCTTCTGCGGAACGTAAAAAGCCAAAACCATCCGGTAATATTTCTAATACGCCATCCCCATAGATGTCTTCTCCTCTTTTAGCGAGTGCTTTGAGAATTGAGAAGATCATATCTTTTTTATGCAGACGGCCTAGACCGTCTATTTTTAATTCTTCAGCGATGGCAACGAGTTCGGCTGGGGAGTTTTTCTTGAGTTCTGTTAAATTCATAATGTTGTTTCTTTCATAAAAGGAAGTGTAAAAAATTGAGTAAAGTTTAAGTATTTAATTGGAATAATTAATATAAAGGGTGTATCAAGAATTTAGAGCGTGTTAAATAAATTCATTTTATACTGTTATATCCGAGTAGAGATACAAATAGTGCTCCTCACATAGGTTAAAATAAATGATGTGAAAAAAGTTACCTGAAATCCCCAAAGCAATATTAATACCTGGTAATAGTGTTTATCTCAAGACTCATCCTACATCCTACTTAGAAAAATAGTTATTGAATACATTGGTCTTTAAGTAAGATGTTTATCTAAAAACGATTCTAACTGAGATTTCGATAATGCGCCGACTTTAGTTTCAAGTGCTTTCCCATCTTTAAAGAGGATTAATGTAGGAATGCCACGCACACCATATTTTGCCGGGGTTTTAGGGTTCTCGTCAACATTTAATTTGGCAATCTTTATTTTTCCGAGATACTTTGTGGCTAGCTCCTCTAAAATAGGGCTAATCATTTTGCAGGGTCCACACCATTCTGCCCAAAAATCAACGAGTATAGGTGACGAAGCAACTTGTAACACTTCTTTTTCAAAGGAAGTATCGTTAAGAGTAATAATAGAAGAGTTATTCATGGTAGTAACCTATTTGACCTCAAAAAAATATTTGGCAAGTTATTATTCATGCTCAGGGGCTACAACGTAAATACCAGGAGCATTCCGTAAGTAACCGTTATAGTCCATTCCATACCCAAAAACAAAACCATGATCCATAGTAATAGCTGTAAAATCTGCAGAGATAGTTCCTCCAGGCAAGCGTTCAGCTTTTTGTTTGTCGAGTAAGACGGCGGTATACACCGTATTTGCTCCCTGTGCATGACAATAATCAACGATAGCCGCTAATGTCAAGCCGCCATCTAGAATGTCTTCTATAATCAATATATTACGACCTTTAAGTGATACGCGCGGTTTAGCAATCCAGATTATTTCAGATTGCCCAACTGTATCATGTGCGTAACGAGTAGCATGAACATAGTCGAGTTCTAAGGGAAAATCTAGGCGTGGTAGTAAATTTCCTGCTGGAATAAGACCTCCAATCATGACGCATAAGACGAGTGGGTTGCTTTCACTTAATTTATTGCTAATTGCGTTCGCCATATTATCTAAACTTTTTTCGATTTCTTTTTTAGTAAAAAGACGAGTCGCTTTTCTTTCGACTTCTTGTATATGGCTCGGAATTAACATGAATGCATCCTAATGTTCGAATAATGGTTTTAATAGATTAACTGCACTAAGCCAGGCATCAGTTCGTTGTAGTGCAGGGAGCGTTAGTGTGCGACGAGGAAATAATTTTTGCAAGTGCTGAGAGTTATAAAGTTTAATTAATTCAGGGTAGCGTTCTAAATATTCTAATACCAAGATAGCATCTTTTCGGCAATTAAAAACTAATAATCCATTGCATCCAGCTTGTAAAGCAAGGTGAACACGTTCGGAAATAGTGCCCATATGTTGTACTGCTTTCATTGATAAATCGTTGGTGAAGATTGCACCGTAAAATTCAATTGTTGACGCAAAATAAATTGTAACCCATAAGAGGAAAAACCACAGAGTAGCGGATCAACCTGGTTGTAGACTATTGTGAGGCCATTATACTATCTAAGTAAGGTTAATCGAGCAAATGGGATTAAGTCCTGGGCCTCAATAGTTTGAGAATCTCTATCATCGACGGTGAAATGTGTGTGTCTGCACTAACAGAGCTGCCCAGGAAAATACTTACCTACGGAACACATTCCAGCACGATGCATACCCGCAATGAAGGCGCTTCCTAATTTAATCACAGTGCTAGGGTTACTATGTAGCGCACGTAACCCTATAACTTGATTTAAATTATTATTTAAATCTAAAACGGGTGCAAAACTAAGATCAATCCCAACTGCTAATAATTCACTGGCTAATAATCAGCCATGTGTCTCGGCCAACTTAACAGTTTCTTCAGGATTTTGATCATAACGAGCGCCAATTAATCTCAGGGCAGGTAGCGATGTGAATCCATTTTTAAAACGTTGAACTCTTCCTCCTTCTTGATTGACAGTCAATAGCAGTTTAAGTTTTCAAGTTGAGAAGTCGATTCAAAATTACGCTGAAAAAAAATGATGCACCCACTTGAGGATGTTTGATTAGTTCACGTTCTTCAGGACTTAGTTCTAAGCCTGTTAAATCCAATATAATAGGTCCCATAAAGTTCGCTTAACAAG
>DAIQAW010000105.1:0-4626 GCA_036781465.1 Candidatus Aquirickettsiella sp. | reverse complement strand
TTATCTTGATTTACCTAAGAGGTCCCCGTAAGATCTTTAGTATGACTTATAAAATGCTTAAAATTTATACATTATTACTTACCGCACTACTCATTCTAGTAGTGGGTGTCACCGCATGTGTGCAATTTCCTGCCTCTGAAGAAGGGGGAATGGGTCTCAGCGGTGCGCGTAACGATGCGGATAGTAAAACCTATCAAAACGTTATTATGAAATCGACCGGTAGTAGTTTAGCTCCGCAAAATGCTAAAGCGCTGTATAGTGCTGTAGAGAAGGGTACACTTTGGGAGCCTATTCGAACCCATTTACAGTTATCAGCTCGTGAGGAAAACCAACCTCAGGTTCAAGAACAGATTCGTTGGTTTGCTAAAAATCCGCTCTATTTAAAAGACGCGATAAATCGAGCTGCTCCTTATATTTACTATGTATATGCCCAGGTGAGAAAGCGTAATTTGCCTACAGAATTGGTTTTATTACCTATTATTGAGAGTGGTTATAACCCGTCAGCAACTAACTCGTCTTCCGGGGCGGCTGGTTTATGGCAGTTAATGACCAGTACTGCTAAAGGGTATGGTGTTCATCAAGATAGAGGTTTTGATGGTCGTCGAGATATTAGTAGCTCGACCAATGCGGCCTTAAATTACCTTACCTATTTAAAAAGCTTCTTCGGGGGTGACTGGTTATTAGCCATAGCGGCTTATGACACAGGTGAGGGTAACGTGCAGAACGCGATTCGCCATAATACGCAGCAGGATAAGAATACACATTTCTGGGCATTACCATTGGCATCTGAGACACGTTCTTATATTCCGCGTTTATTGGCTTTAGCTGCGATTGTTAAAAATCCAGATAAGTATGGCGTGAGTTTACCCCCTGTGAGTGCTAAACCTTATTTAGAATTAGTTGACGCAAATAGCATGAGTTTAACTCATGTCGCTAAATTAGCAGGTATGAGCGTTGCGGATTTAAAGGAATTGAATCCTGGGGTGAAAAGTAATTCGGCTGTGATTAAACGTGGTCAGCTTGCTTTACCTATTGATAGGGTAGCGTTATATAAACAACAATTAGCTACTGTATCAAGCTCGAACTATAAAATAGGCAAGGCCCAACCTAATGATAATAAGCTTGCTTTAAAACAAGCTGGATCAAAAGGTAAGCAGGGTGCTGTGCAGTTAGTGAGTAATCAAACTAAGTCAAGTTCGCAACAAATCCATTGGGTAAAAAGTGGAGATACGTTAACAGGTATTGCTAAGCACTACCATGTATCAGTTAAGAAGATACAAGCTTGGAATAAGCTTGATAGCGATTTTCTCAAGCCAGGTGAAAAATTAAAAATTATGCTTTCATAAGCATAAACTTTAAAACGAAGAGGTTTCAATCCTTCTTCGTTTTTTTTTGGAAAGGATTAATCAAGCTTATCATTCAAACTTTTTAAATAATGAGTAAATAAATTTTTAGTTTCTGGGTGTTTTAGAGCATGGGCGATCGTTGCTTTTAAATAACCAAACTTACTTCCACAATCGTAGCGTATGCCTTCAAATTCCCAAGCATGCATTACCTCATCGTTTAGCTGATGAGCGATAGCATCAGTCAGTTGAATTTCTCCGTTTTTTCCAATGGGCGTCCGGGAAAGATAAGGGAAGATAGTCGAAGTAAGAATATAGCGACCAACCACAGCCAAATTGGAAGGCGCTTGTTTGTGACTAGGTTTTTCTACAATAGTGTTAATTTGGCTCAGTCTACCTTCTTTAGTTTTATAACCGATTATACCGTACTGTTCACTTTCTTCAGGAGTTATAGCTTGCACGGCTATGATAGTATTCTGTTTTTCCTGATAGAGATCTAGCATTTGCTTCAAGCAAGGAATAGTAGAATCAATCAAATCATCGGCCAGCAAAACAGCAAATGCCTCTTCATTAATAAGAGGTCGCGCACACAAAACAGCATGTCCCAAGCCTAATGTGTCTGGTTGACGTAGATAAACACAACTAACCCCTTTTGGTAAGATATTTTTCACAATAGCTAACAGGTCTTTTTTCCCTGTTTCGGTTAGCTTGGCTTCTAATTCATAATTCGAATCAAAATGATCTTCAATAGCCCGTTTGCTACTACTTGTTATAAAAATAAGCTCAGTAATTCCTGCAGCAATCGCTTCTTCTACTGCATATTGAATTAAAGGTTTATCCACAATAGGCAACATTTCCTTAGGACTTGCTTTTGTTGCGGGTAAAAAACGTGTACCAAGACCTGCAACCGGGAAAATTGCTTTGGTAATTTTTTTCATATTATAAATGCTCCCCGCGACCAATGGCATAGTATTTAATTCCCAACTGTTTTAAAAATTCTGGATCATAGAGGTTTCTTCCGTCAAAGATAACGGGTTCTTTTAAATGCTGTTTGATGAGCTGAAAATCAGGATTAAAGAAGATATTCCATTCAGTGACTATGACTAAAACATCTGCATTAATTAAGGCTTTTTCTGGGCTATTACAACAACTAAAATTAGTTTCACTCTTATATAAACGTGCAGCCTCAGACATCGCGACAGGATCAAATGCTTGAATTTTCATTCCTGCAGCTAAAGCCGACGCAATCAACACTTTGCTAGGTGCTTCGCGCATGTCGTCTGTATTGGGTTTGAAAGACAAACCCCAGAGGGCAATTATCTTTCCATGTAAATCATTTTTAAAGTATTGAGAAATTTTGCTAAATAAAAGTTTTTTTTGTGCATCATTAACTTGATGTACAGCATTCAATAGTCGAGGTTGATAATCAACTGTTTTTGCGGTGGCCTCTAAAGCTACTACATCCTTAGGAAAACAAGAACCACCATAACCACATCCTGGATTAATAAAATGATAACCGATACGAGGATCGGAGCCGATGCCAATGCGAACTTGCTCTATGTCCGCATTTAAACGCTCTGCTAACTGACTCATTTCATTTATAAAACTAATTTTGGTAGCTAAAAATGCATTGGCTGCATATTTGGTTAGTTCGGCAGAGCGAATATCCATAGCAATTAAACGATCGTTATTACGATTAAAGGGTCTATAGAGTTGTCGTAAATGGGTTTCTGCCGAATTATTATCGGTACCAATAATAATTCGGTCAGAACGCATAAAATCATTCACTGCCGCGCCTTCACGTAAAAACTCAGGATTTGAAGCGACATCGAATGCAATGTTGATGTTACGATAATCTAATTGTTTTTGGATAATGGCCTTCACTTTATTAGCAGTGCCAACAGGCACTGTCGACTTATTGATAATCAGTTTGGGCTCCTGCAGAGTTTTACCGATATATTCTGCAACCTCTAAAACATAAGTTAAATCTGCTGAACCATCTTCATCTTGAGGCGTACCTACGGTAATAAATTGATAAAAACCATGTTCAATCCCTTCTTGAGGATTTGTACTAAAATTTAGCCGTCCAGCGTTTAAATTTTTTTGTAATAAAGCGGGCAAATCGGGCTCATGAATAGGGCATTCGCCTGATTGTAAGCGCTTTATTTTTTCTTGATCCTTATCAATGCAAAGCACTTTATTTCCATGCTCAGCTAAACAAGTCGCTGTGACTAAACCTACATAACCTGCACCAAAAAGATTTATTTGCATGATTTTAATAAGAGCTAGAAAATGTTAGGATTTAACGAAAGCGGTATAGTATCTCAGAATAGCGATTGCTTCAATTTTAGCTGAACTTACGCTAGACTTTGAGGTTTTTAGCGAGTAATCCTGATGCGAGCCTATTTAGATTTTTTACAGCATATTCTTAATAAGGGGCAAGCTAAAACCGATAGGACGGGCACAGGCACACTCAGTACTTTTGCCTATCAAATGCGTTTTGATTTGGGTGTCGGTTTTCCTTTAGTTACCACCAAAAAAGTCCATTTAAAAAGTGTTATTTATGAATTGCTATGGTTTTTACGTGGAGATACCAATATTCGCTACTTAAATGATCATCAAGTGACTATTTGGGATGAATGGGCGGATGCAGCGGGCAACTTAGGGCCTGTTTATGGTAAGCAATGGCGTTCTTGGCCAACAGCCGATCATCAAGTGATTGATCAGATGAGTCAGCTTATGCAACAAATAAAAACTAATCCGGATTCGCGTCGCTTAATTGTTAGCGCTTGGAATGTGGGCGAGCTAACAAAAATGGTCTTGCCGCCTTGTCATTTGTTATTTCAATTTTATGTCGCTAATTCGCGTCTTTCCTGTCAGCTATATCAACGTAGTGCAGACGCATTTTTAGGGGTGCCCTTTAATATTGCTTCTTATGCGTTGTTAACTCATATGATTGCGCAACAATGTGATTTGCAGGTCGGTGAATTTATTTGGACTGGCGGCGATTGTCATATCTATAGCAATCATCTCGAACAAGTGCATTGTCAATTGTCTAGACAACCTTTTACCGCACCACAATTAAATATCTTATGCAAACCGAAATCATTATTTGATTATTGCTTTGATGATTTTGCATTAGTAGATTATACATATCATCCGGCGATTAAAGCGGCAGTAGCGGTTTAATAAATCAATATTATTTTTTATATCAAAAAATAAATAGGTTGCTGTGCACAGTACAAAAATCCAAGAGGTTCTGCAATTAGCGTATTAGGAATTA